>NZ_JBFRKH010000050.1:0-43212 GCF_041469265.1 Shewanella sp. 10N.286.51.B2 | reverse complement strand
CAAGCGCCTAATTTCTCTCGTAAGAGAGTCGATAAAGCCCTGACTTAACAGTCAGGGCTTTTTTCGTATTGGGGGGAAACAACAATACCTAATGCTGATAACTTGAGTCATTAGCTGCAACATATCAGCGTGAGCGGTGAGTGTGGACGAATGCCCATGTGAAAGTAGGGTGTAATGTCTGTGATTATAAAGCAAGGTTTTATACAGACATGGAACGCGAAGGATTTATCCGCAGCTGAACATCGCCAAGCGCCTAATATCTCTCATAAGAGAGTCGATAAAGCCCTGACTTAACAGTTAGGGCTTTTTTCGTTTTTAGGATATAAATATCAACAAGTTCTGATAATTGAAGTGTTTAACCATATTTTTCTGAATATAAATGTGGGCAATAAGCCAATGTAGAACCAGCTTTAAGTCAATGGCCTAATTTTTCTAAATAGAATAATTAGCCTATTACTTAAGAGTCAGGCTTTATTGTGTTTGTGATTATAGCGCTGCTTACAATTAATAATTCACTTAAGAACCTGTTGAGTGCACAAGTTGAACTTAAAACAACCTATTGCAGTATTAAATAGCAGTAACGTAATGCAGCTATCATGATGGTAAGCTATCTTGTAGGTTATTTTGCGGATTTAATCTTGCTTGTTGTTTCTTTTCAAGACAGGCTTTTTAGGGATAATGATGAAACTAGAGATGATTTGTACTGGCGAAGAAGTACTATCTGGCCAGATTATAGATACTAATGCTGCCTGGGTTGCTAATACCATGATGGAGTTAGGTATTGAAATGCAGCACCGTATTACAGTTGGTGATCGCTTAGTTGATCTTGTTCAAGCATTTATTGATAGAAGCCATCATGCCGATGTGATTATTATTAACGGCGGTTTAGGGCCAACCAGTGATGATATGTCAGCAGAAGCGATGGCGTTAGCTAAGGGGGAGCCTTTAGTTGAGAATGTTGAATGGCGAGAGAAATTAATTGAATGGTTTTCGCGTAACAACCGTGTGATGGCCAAGAGTAACCTTAAACAGGCTTGGTTACCTGAGTCTGCAGTAATGATTGATAATCCTGTTGGAACAGCATGTGGTTTTAGAGTTAAGTTAAATAAAGCATGGTTATTTTTTACTCCCGGTGTTCCTTTTGAATTAAAGCACATGATCACCGAGCAGTTTATTCCTTTTATTAAGGCTGAATTTAAAGCTAGTGAAAACACTGCGCTAAAAAAACTGCTTACCATAGGTCATGGGGAGTCTTCTTTAGCTGATAGCCTAGCGGATTTAACTTTGCCTGATGGTGTCACCTTAGGTTACCGCTCTTCTATGCCACATATTGAGATTAAAATATTTGCTCGTGGCGATGAAGCAATTAGACAACTCTCAAGCGTGACCCAAGAAGTCAAAGCGATTCTCGGTACTGCAGTGGTCGCTGATGATAAGCCCACACTTGCTGCAGAAATTCATCAACGTTTATATCAATCTGGTTTTAGTTTAAGTGTTGCAGAGTCTTGTACTGGCGGTTTAGTAACGAGCCAGTTAATTGATTTTGCAGGCAGCTCATCTTATTTACATCATGGCTTAGTGACCTATAGCAATGAATCGAAAGTCAAAGTACTAGGGGTTAATCCACAGGTTTTGGATGATCACGGCGCGGTTTCTATTCAAACTGTTGAGGCTATGGCTAAAGGCGCTAGAGAGATTTTAGATAGTGACTACGCCTTATCTACTAGTGGCATAGCTGGACCTGATGGAGGTTCAGAGGAAAAACCTGTTGGGACAGTGGCCATTGCGCTGGCGACTAAAAATGCGGTATATAGTCAGATGATTAAAGTTTCCAGCCGCTCACGAAGTTTGGTGCGCAGTTTAAGCGCTGCAGTTGCCTATGACATGTTACGCAGAGCATTATTAGATGAAGCGATTATTGTTGATTACCCATCAATAAAACGTTTTGATAAGTAATTGAGCGTATTGTCTTTATATAAAAAAAGTAGCAATATTTATTGCTACTTTTTTTTGTTTCTGTTGAGTTATTAAGGTTTAAAACTTAATGACAATCTTGCCTTTTTGCACTTCAATCTCTTTGGTGATTGAGGCCATTAGTGCTTGATTAGCATCATTTTCATCCAGCACGTAGACAGGTTGCGATGCTAGAAAAGTACTAAGAAACATCATTAGCTGTGGTGTGATTGATGAAAGCATTTTTTCAATATCTGCGGGGGTTGATTTAACCTCAACCAAATCTAACTTCTTTAAATAGATGCTTTTGGTTTCAACGTCATACCAAGGCTCAGCCTCAAATGTTGTCACAAGATCCGCTTCTATAGATTTGAAAGGGTTTTTAACGGCCATTCTTGTTTGGGCTGTGACCGAAATAGTATTGGGCTTGTGGCCCAATTCTACTTCCATATCATTGAGTTTAAGTTGAAGCCCAAAAACTTGGTTACCTTGGGAGACTTCATAATGCATCTCGTTATTTAGGTAATCTTCAACTTCAGACTCACTAATGCTGTACTGAGTGGCGCAACCAGTCAGTAATAGCATTAGTAAACCTAAACCACATTTAAGTATGCGCATTAGCCAGTGTTTCTCATTCCTGCTGCGACGCCAGCAATGGTTAACATCAGTGCAAGTTCAACTTGTTTAGATGCTTGATCTTCATTACGGGTACGAGCGAGCAATTCAGCTTGTAAAAAGTTGAGTGGGTCAATATACGGGTTACGTAACTTAACAGACTCGCGGTTCCAAGGTGTATGCGCCATTAACTCTTCTGATTGGGTTAATGACAATACCTCATCAATACCTAATTGTAGGCTGGCGCGCAGCTTTATGCCCAAATGTTTTAATTCATCAGGAACAAGGCAGCTATCGTAATAACTAGCAAGGTTTGGCTCCGCTTTCATGTATACCATTTCAAGCATTGAAACACGGGTCTCAAAGAATGGCCATTGTTGCTCCATTTCTATGAGTAAATCAGCTTCACCTCGTTGTGACGCGGCTTGTAGTGCTTCGCCTGCACCTAACCATGCTGGTAGCATTAGGCGGTTTTGAGACCATGCAAATATCCATGGGATGGCACGTAAACTCTCAATGCCGCCATCGACACGACGTTTTGCTGGGCGACTCCCTAATGGCAGTTTACCTAGTTCAACTTCAGGTGTCGCTGCGCGAAAGTAAGCCACAAAATCAGGCTCTTCACGGACGATGCCGCGATAGGCTTTAACTGAATCATCTGCTAAGCGCTGCATACAGTCACGCCATTGCTGTTTAGGCTCAGGTGGCGGCAGTAAGGTTGCCTCCATAACTGCTGAAGTATATAAAGCCAAGCTTTGAACGGCCACTTTAGGTAGGCCAAATTTAAAGCGGATCATCTCCCCTTGTTCGGTGACACGAATTCGACCATCAACAGAACCCGGTGGTTGCGATAAAATTGCTTTATGAGCTGGTCCGCCGCCTCGGCCAATGGAGCCACCACGACCATGGAACAGCATCAGTTTTACATCTGCTTTCTTACATACTGCTACTAATTGCTCTTGGGCATGATATTGCGCCCATGCAGCAGCAATCACGCCGGCATCTTTGGCTGAATCAGAATAGCCGATCATCACCTCTTGCATGCCTTTGGTGTAACCGCGATACCAGTCAATATTAAGCAGTTGAGTCATGCAATCTGCTGCTGTGGTTAAATCACTTAATGTTTCAAACAATGGCACTACGCGCATTGGATGCTGGCAGCCACTTTCTTTAAGTAATAACAGCACCGCTAATACATCTGATGGCTTACTTGCCATTGAAATAACATATGAACCCAGTGCTGTCGCAGGCTGGCTTGCAACCAGTTTACAGGTGTTAAGCACTTCTTGTACGTCAGCCGTTGGTTGCCACGTGCTTGGAATAAGCGGTCTGCGACCTGTTAGTTCACGTAATAAAAACGCCTGCTTTTCGTTTTCATCCCAGTGATCATAGTCACCTAGGCCTAAGTAGCGTGTTAGCTCGGCAATGACGTCGCTGTGACGTTCAGCATCTTGGCGGATATCCAACCTGAGCATATGGATACCGAAACAGGCCATACGGCGAAGAATATCTAACAATAATCCGTTGGCAATAAGCCGCATACCTGATGAGGTTAAACTACGGTATAGCAGCTCTAGTGGTAGCTTTAAGTCTTCAAGTTCCCAAATAGTTTCATCAGGTTTCATATCGACTTGATGACCTTCAAGGCGGATATTTAAGTAGTCGATGGTATTACGTAATTTGTTACGTAGATCACGCAGCACATCACGGTAGGGCTCTTTACTGTTATTGGTTAATGCCATCAGTTCTTCACTGGCATCTTCCATGGATAATTCATTAATCAGCTTAACGATATCTTTGAGGTATAAGCGTGCGGCAGCATGGCGGTTTCGTAGTAATACTTCTTGTGTGACGACTGAGGTAACAAATGGATTACCGTCTCTATCTCCGCCCATCCAGCTAGAAAAACGTACTGGGCATATGTCTGTGGAAATTTGTTTGCCCGTTTTAGCTTGTACATGATCATTGAGCTGGCGTAAGAAGTCGGGTACAGCTTGCCATAGTGATGTTTCAATTGTGCTAAGTCCCCAGCGAGCTTCATCAACAGGGGTTGGCCTGTCATGACGAATTTCATTGGTATGCCATATTTGTGCGATGAGCTGGCGTAAGCGTAAATGAGATTGGCCTATTTCTCGCTCAGTTAGTTGCTGATTTTCTTGCTCTGTCAGACAATCGACCACCGCGGAGTATTTTTGAATGAGGGTGCGACGTGAAATCTCGGTGGGATGTGCTGTGAGTACTAAATCGATATCGAGGTTTTCAAGACACTGAATAACCTCTTGCTCATTGGAGCTGCTGTTAAGCATTCGTCCAAGTAGCTGCTCTACTGGATCCGGTGTACATACAAGCTCATCACAATTACGGCTAATGGTATGGAATTGCTCCGCGATATTCGCCAAATTAAGGAATTGATTGAAGGCTTTGGCAAAAGGAACTAATTCTTCATCAGGAAGCGAGTTGAGTAAAATGAGCATCTGTTGGCGTGATTCTGCATTTCCTTGGCGGGATTCTTTAGCCAAAATGCGGATTTGCTCGACCTTTTCGAGAAAACCTTCACCAAGATGATCGCGCATAGTATCACCTAAAATTTGTCCTAAGTTGCTGACATTAGAACGCAAGGATGCATACATATCGGCGGTTTGATCTGCCATAATTACTCCATAAGTTACTTAATAAGCGGTGACAATTTTTCCATAAGCTTTAGCACAATAGCGAGCGACAACTGCTTGGTCAATGGCTGATGAGATAAATTCAAAAGCCATTAATCTGCTTGTTGTTATTTAATACAAGCTTGATAAATCAGTTTTTTAATGAGCTCAACCGTTGGGGTTAAATATTCAAGGCCAATATATTCATCGGGCTGATGGGCCTGATTGATACTCCCGGGGCCAAGTACTAATGTTTGACAGCCTAATTGATTTATATAAGGCGCTTCAGTGGCGTAATTAACCACTTCAGCTTGGCTATTAGCAAGCTCAGTAACCAGCTTGGTCCAATAACTATCAGCTTTTCCTGCAAATGACTCAGAGCCTGGGTATAAGGTGCGTACTTCAATACTGCCTGGATATTGCTTATTAATTTCAGCAAGGTAGTTAATGACCATTAACTCTAAATCAGCTAATTCAATACCGGGCAGTGGGCGAATATCAAGGTGTAAGTCGCAGCAGCCACAAATACGGTTGGCTGCATCGCCGCCGTGAATATGGCCAAAGTTCATGGTTGGGTAGGGCACGCTAAAGGCATCTTCTCGGTAGTTTTCACTTAAGTGTTGCTTGAGCTTTATTAACTGACCTGTGACTTGATGCATTATCTCGATGGCATTAAGCCCACGTGCAGGATCTGATGAATGACCACTGCGACCAATAACGCGAATACCTTGGGCTAAATGGCCTTTATGCATATACACCGGCTTTAAGCTGGTTGGCTCGCCGATAATGGCATAATCTGGTGCTATAGATGTTGATTCAGCAAAGGCTTTAGCGCCATTCATGGTGGTTTCTTCATCGGCACTGGCAAAAATATGTAATGGACGCTTTAACTCAGTTAATGGGATGTCTTTTAACGCTTCCATGATTAGGGCAAAAAAGCCTTTCATATCGCAGGTACCTAGGCCATACCAGCGATTGTCTTTCTCAGTTAATTCAAATGGACTTTGGCTCCAACGACCTTCATCAAAGGGAACGGTATCGGTGTGGCCAGCTAATAACAAGCCGCCTTTGCCAGAACCAATGGTGGCGACAAGGTTTTGTTTACCTCTGCTATCAGCGACAGTACTAATTGTGCAGTCAAACCCCATGTCGCTAAACCAAGACTGTAGCAGTGCAATAACTGCATGGTTACTCATATCTTGTTCTACTTCTAAGGCACTGATTGAAGGTAGTGCAATCAACTGTTTAAAAGCATCTTTTAATTCTGGTAGTGAGTTCATAAGGGCCTTTTATAAATATTTAATTAAATAATCATTCATAATTATTGCATAAGTAATGTTTTGTGTTAGTCTAGCAAACAGCTAAGGAATTCACCATAACTTGATAAATATTTAAGAACTATAGATATGTATGTAATTGCGATTCAATTCACTGTAACAGATCCCAAAGTAAACTATTCTCGACGATAGTTTTAATCTCGAGCACCCTGCTCATATTTCAAATAAAAATTAATAGTTTACTGACTTAAAGATGACAACATAATGAAAAAAATCGCAATAATTGGTGCTAGTGGTTATACCGGAGCACAAATCACCGCTCTTATTGATGCGCAAGCGTCACTATCGATCCAAGGCTTATATGTTTCTGAAAACAGCCTAGATAAAGACCGGTTATTAGCAGATCTATACCCGAGTTATCAACACATTCAAATTCCTCTGTCACCGTTATCGGCTGATGCTAAACAAGCCATCGTTGATCAAGCTGACGCTGTTGTATTAGCAACAGAGCATTCAGTTAGTTTGGAATTGGCCGCATTCTTTTATAACCAAGGTTTAGCTGTATTTGATTTAAGTGGCGCATATCGGTTTGCTGATACCGCTCAATATCCTAAATGGTATGGTTTTGAACATACTCAAGCAGCAGTGCTTGCTGATGCGGTTTACGGCCTAGCAGAATGGAACGCGCAAGCCATTGCTAATAGCAAAATGATTGCTGTGCCAGGTTGTTATCCAACTGCATCACTCACAGCGCTAAAACCATTAAAACCATTGTTAACTGATGCTTACCCTGTAATTAACGCAGTCAGTGGTGTGACCGGTGCAGGCAGAAAAGCCCAATTGCATACCAGTTTTTGTGAAGTCAGCTTAACCCCCTATGGTGTATTAGGGCATAGACATCAACCAGAAATCGCCACCCAGCTGGGTCAAGAAGTTATCTTTACCCCGCATTTAGGTAATTTTAAGCGTGGAATTTTAGCCACCATTACTGTGCAACTTAAAGCGGGTACTACAGAAGCTGACATTGCTAAAGCTTATGGCGTATATGATGACTCGCCACTGGTGAGCGTAAAGCATAACCAATTTCCTAAAGTCGATGATGTGGTGCTAACACCCAATTGTATCGTGGGCTGGAAGTTTGACCCGCAAAGCAATTACCTAGTGGTCGCTAGCGCCATTGATAATTTAATGAAAGGCGCTGCAAGCCAAGGTCTGCAGTGCATTAATATTCACTTCGGTCTATAACAGGAGCCTTGATTATGTCTAATACCAACCCTGTTATCGTACTTAAAGTGGGTGGCGCGCTGTTGCAATCAGAGCCTGGCATGGCAGAGTTGATGTCAGTAGTTGCTGAAATGATGCAGCAAGGGCAGAAAGTGATTTTTGTTCACGGCGGTGGTTGCTTGGTCGATGAACAGCTTGAAGCTAATGGCAAGCAAACGATTAAGCTTGAGGGCCTGCGTGTTACCCCTGCTGATCAGATCCCGATTGTTGTTGGCGCTTTGGCAGGCACATCGAATAAAATTTTACAGGCCGCGGCAATTAAAGCTGGCATCGTCAGTGTGGGCATGAGCTTGGCTGATGGCAATATCGTCAATGCCAAAATTAAACATGAAAAGTTAGGTTTGGTGGGGGAAGTATCACCGAATGATCCGAGTTATTTAACTTATTTATTGTCGCAAAACTGGTTACCTATTTGCAGTTCAATCGCGATTTCACCAGCGGGCGATATGCTGAATGTCAATGCCGATCAAGCCGCTACCGCATTAGCTAAACTCGTTGCCGGTCAGCTGGTGTTATTGTCAGACGTACCCGGTGTACTTGATGCTAAAGGTGAGTTAATTGCCCAATTAGATCAACAACAAATTAGCTCGCTTGTGGAGCAAGGTGTGATTGAAAAAGGCATGAAAGTAAAAGTTGAAGCGGCATTAGAGGTCGCTCAATGGATGGGCAAAGCCGTACAGGTCGCCTCATGGAAACAACCCCAACAATTAATAGCATTAACTAACGGACAATCCGTTGGCACTCAAATTCAGCCTTAGGAGCAAAGCTAATGGAACACTTATTATCACTTAAAGACTTGTCGCAAACCCAGCTATTAGACTTACTGGCTTTGGCGAAAAAAATTAAAGCAAACCCAGCTGATTATAATCAAGCGCTGGCAGGCAAAAGTGTGGTGATGTTATTTGAAAAGCCATCACTGCGTACTCGAGTAAGTTTTGATATCGGTATTAACAAGCTAGGTGGTCATTCAGTTTATCTTGATCAACAAAATGGTGTATTAGGCAAACGTGAGCCAGTATCTGATTTTGCGACTAACATTTCGTGCTGGGCAGATGCGATTGTAGCAAGAACTTTTTCGCATACAACTATTGCGGGTCTTGCTGAACATGCGTCAGTTCCGGTGATTAATGCGCTATGTAATTTGTACCACCCTTGCCAAGGCTTAGCAGACTTTTTGACCTTATCAGAGAAGTTTGATGATGTAAGTAAAGTGAAATTAGCTTACCTAGGTGATGGTAACAATGTGACACACTCTTTGATGTATGGCGCTGCTATCTTAGGTGCGACCATGACTGTAGTTTGCCCGCCAGGCCACTTCCCTGACGGCAATATTGTCTGTGAAGTACAAGCTTTGGCTGCCAAGCATGGTGGCAAGCTTATCTTGACCTCGGATGTGAGTGAAATGGGCCCGCAAGATGCCATATACACAGATACGTGGATCTCAATGGGCGACAATACTTCAATGGCAGAAATTGAAGCGAAATTTAAGCCTTATCAAGTTAATAGTGAATTAATGAATAAGGTAGGTGCCAATTACTTTATGCATTGTTTGCCAGCTTACCGTGAAGTGGAAGCAACAGCAGAAGTAGTGGATGGTGAAGGTTCACTTATCCTCCAGCAAGCAGAAAACAGAATGCATGCACAAAACGCCGTATTGGTTACTTTGTTAGGTTAATAAATCATATTTTCATCAGCTGGCGTTAGCGAGCTTTTATAAAACAAATTTACGTTAGGAATTACCATGTCAATTGCAGCACAACCAAATATTAAAAAAGTCGTATTAGCTTACTCGGGTGGATTAGACACCTCAGCGATTATCCCATGGCTAAAAGAAACCTATGATAATTGTGAAATTGTCGCCTTTTGTGCTGATGTTGGTCAAGGTGCAGAAGAACTTGAAGGTTTATATGAAAAAGCCATCGCATCAGGTGCTTCAGAGTGTTATATCGTCGATTTAAAAGAAGAGCTGGTGGCTGATTATATTTATCCGACTATTGCCACAGGTGCTATCTATGAAGGTACGTACTTACTGGGTACCTCAATGGCGCGTCCAATTATTGCTAAGGCGCAAGTAGAAGTCGCCCGTAAAGTTGGCGCTGATGCGGTATGTCATGGTTGTACCGGTAAAGGTAATGACCAAGTACGTTTCGAGGGTTGTTTTGCCGCACTTGCACCAGAGTTAACCGTTATTGCGCCTTGGCGTGAATGGTCAATGGTCAGCCGTGAAGATTTGCTTGATTACCTTGCTGAAAGAAATATTGAAACTACAGCGTCAGCGACTAAGATTTATAGCCGTGATGCCAACGCATGGCATATCTCTCACGAAGGCGGTGAGTTAGAAGATCCGTGGAATGAGCCAAGCAAAGAAGTATGGACCATGACAGTGGCACCAGAAGATGCCCCAAGTACCCCTGAGTATGTTGGGCTAACCATCGCCAATGGTCGTGTTACTCATGTTGATGATGTTGCGCTATCTCCATATGACGCACTAATGAAGCTAAATGAATTAGCTGCAGCACACGGTGTTGGTCGTATCGACATTACCGAAAACCGTTTAGTGGGCATGAAGTCTCGTGGCTGTTATGAAACCCCTGGTGGAACAGTGATGTTTGCTGGCCTACGCGCAATCGAAGAGCTAGTGCTCGATAAAACAAGCCGTGAGTGGCGTGAGCAAGTCGGCGCACAAATGGCTCATCTTGTATATGATGGACGTTGGTTTACGCCATTGTGTAATTCATTGATTGCCGCGTCAGAATCTTTAGCTGAATTAGTTAACGGCGAAGTGGTCGTCAAACTTTATAAAGGCCAAGCAAGTGTGGTGAAAAAGCGCTCTCCAAACAGCTTATATTCAGAAGAGTTCGCGACCTTTGGTGACGACAATGTTTATGACCAAAAAGATGCAGCAGGCTTTATCCGCCTTTACTCTTTATCAAGCCGTATTAGAGCATTAAATACCAAGTAATTTCCTGTTATTTAAGATTGATACGGGGCTCATATAGCCCCGTTTTTATAGAATAAGTTAAAAGAGGGTATCGACATGGCGTTATGGGGCGGAAGATTCAGTCAAGAAAGCAGTGCATTATTTAAATTATTTAATGACTCATTACCAGTAGATTATCGTTTAATTGAAGAAGATATTATTGGCTCAATTGCATGGGCTTCAGCAATCACTTCAGTGGGCATTTTAACCCAAGCAGAATGTGAGCAATTGCATGGTGCGCTAAATGAGCTACTTAGCGAAGTTGCTGACAAACCAGAATTGATTATTGCTTCTGGCGCAGAAGATATTCACAGTTTTGTGGAGCAGTCTTTAATTGCCAAAGTAGGCGACCTAGGTAAAAAGCTGCATACAGGGCGTTCGCGTAATGACCAAGTAGCCACAGATTTAAAACTATGGTGTAAAAAAGAAGGTCAGCACTCACTTACATTACTGAAAAAGCTCTCTGCTGAACTTGTTAAGCTTGCTGAGCGTGAAATTGATGCTGTGATGCCTGGCTATACCCATCTGCAAAGAGCTCAGCCAGTCTTATTTGGCCATTGGTGTTTAGCTTACGTAGAAATGTTTGAACGTGACATTAGCCGTTTAGAAGATGCACTAAAGCGTGCTGATACTTGTCCATTAGGCACTGGCGCCCTTGCGGGAACAGCTTATCCAATGGACAGGCATCAAATTGCACAATCATTAGGCTTTGCTGCGCCAACCTTAAATAGCTTAGATTCAGTGTCAGATCGTGATCATGTTGTTGAGTTATGTAGCGACGCTTCAATAAGCATGATGCATTTAAGCCGTATGGCTGAAGATTTAATTTTCTTTAACAGTGGTGAAGCAGGTTTTATTGAGCTTGATGACGAAGTGACATCTGGTTCATCTTTAATGCCACAAAAGAAAAACCCTGACGCCTTAGAGTTAATTCGAGGCAAAACGGGCCGTGTCTATGGCAGCTTAATGGGTATTCTTACTACCATGAAAGCATTGCCACTGGCTTATAACAAAGATATGCAAGAAGACAAAGAAGGCTTATTTGATGTCATGGATAGCTGGTCTATTTGTCTTGAAATGGCAGCATTAGTATTAAGTGGCTTGCAAGTTAACCGTGAAAGAACTTTAGTAGCAGCTCAGCAAGGTTATGCTAATTCTACCGAGCTTGCAGATTATCTGGTCGCTAAAGGTATGCCATTTAGAGAAGCGCACCATGTTGTTGGTGAGGTGGTCGTGGCTGCCATTGCCAAACAAACTCCATTAGAAGATTTTGTTATTTCAGAGCTACAGCAATTTAGTCCAATTATCAGTGATGATGTTTATGAGTGCTTAACGATTGAGTCATGCTTAGCAAAACGTGAAGCTTTAGGCGGTACCTCGTTAGCGCAAGTAAAATATGCATTAGCGCAGAAACAAGCTAATAGCTAAACAATATGTAAGCCTTATTAGTTTATATTTGTTTCTTTTAGGCTTAAATGAAAAGTCCGCAGTGATTAATCATTGCGGACTTTTTAATGCATTAACACCAGACTAATTTTTAAAAATAACTGCTGGTGGATTTATTTACTGAAATAAATCATCTGCCGGATTCTCTATAAACAGATCATCTTCGATAACTTCTTCTGTGGCATATTCAGTCGGCTCAGTGCCTTCGATAAAATATTCAAATGAAGTGGTGTAATCTGTTTTACGGGTTAATTTGCCACTAGCTAAGTCAATACGCGCCGAAATAATCCCTTTAGGTGGAATGCTCGCAACTTCTTCGGTACCAGTGAGCGCTTGGTTCATAAAATCATTCCAACCAGGCCCTGCTGTTTTTGCCCCAGCTTCAGCCCCTGATATTTGATTTTCAGGACCATCGGCAACCCAGCTGGTTCTGCCTAGTTTACGGCTGTGATCGTCAAAACCAACCCAGAATGTCGAGGTGAGAGTGGGGTTAAAGCCACTAAACCAAGTATCGCGGGATTCATTGGTGGTACCGGTTTTACCTGCAATGTCACGACGCTTTATCAAGCGTGATGCTCGCCAAGCGGTACCATTCCAGCCTGTGCCTTTACTCCAATTGCCGCCACCCCAGATTACACTTTTGAGGGCTTCAGTAATTAAGAAGGCGGTTTGCTCAGAAATGATCCTAGGAGCGTAGCGCGCGTTTTCATCTCCACAAGCAGCAATACCAGTATCACTAATATTAGAACTAGTCTCAGCACTAGCAAGTGTATTGTCTAAGCTGTTTTCAGTTTCAACTGGTGCTTGCTGTGAGCTAACAAACTCATTAGCCATTGCTGCAAAAGGGTCATCAATGCTGTTGGTTGTCTTATTAGTCGCATCATCAACCTCATTGACATCTGGGGTGCAGGCCAGTGCAGGCGACGCTTTTTCAATGACATTGTCATATGAGTCAGTAACCTTACTAATATAATAAGGTTCAACTAAATAGCCGCCATTAGTAAAGACATTAAAGGCGGTGGCGACTTGCAGTGGTGTTACTGAAGGGGACCCTAAAGCGACAGATTCATTTCGTGGTAAATCAGCAGGGTCAAATCCAAAGTCAACTAAGGTATCTATGGTGTTATCTAAGCCAATATGACGCATGGTACGAACGGACATTACGTTGATAGACTGAGCTAAGCCAATGCGTAAACGTGTTGGACCGCCATAAATGTCAGGTGAATTTTTTGGTCGCCATGCCGTACCTTGACGAGTATCGGGCTTATTAATCGGCGCATTATTGATTAATGTTGCAAGGGTGTAGTCTTTTTCAAGCGCGGCAGCATAAATAAACGGTTTGATATTAGAGCCTAATTGACGCTTGGCCTGGGTGACACGGTTATACTGGCTTTGACTAAAGCTAAAACCGCCCACCAAAGTGCGAATAGCGCCATCGCTTGGTTCTAATGAAACCGTTGCACTTGAAACCTGTGGAATTTGAGATAATTGCCAAAACTCGCCATTATCTCTAATCCATACCTTTTCACCGACAGTTAAAATATCCGCTGCTGTTTTAGGTGGCTTACCTTGACGGCGATCGTTAATAAATTTGCGAGCCCATTTCAGGCCATTCCACTGGATGACAACTTCTTCACCTTTAGTATTCAGTAAAGTTGCTTGTTGCTCACTAACCGACATGACAGCTGCTGGAATAATACCTTGTACTGCAGAGGTCGTTTTAAGGTTTTCTATAATGTCGCTGGTGGCCAGAGGTGTATCTGTCCACAAGGTGCTAATTGCTCCACGGTAGCCATGACGCTGATCATAAGCAAACACATTATCGCGTAGGGCGCTTTGAGCTTTTAATTGCAGATCTGAAGAAATGGTAGTGTAAACGTTATAACCATTAGTATAGGCGTCTTCTTCACCATACTTATTTACCATATAATCACGTGCCATTTCAGAAACGTAAGGTGCATATAGATCTATTTCTGCGCCATGATATTTCGCGGTTATAGGGGCATTTATGGCTTCTTGGTATTGTGTCTCGGTGATATTGCGTTTTTCCAACATGCGGCCTAAAACCCAGTTACGGCGTGTCATGGCACGATTCGGATTACGAATTGGATTAGCTGCAGAAGGCGCTTGGGGTAAGCCGGCAATCATGGCCATTTCTGGCAGAGAAAGTTGGGCTAAATCTTTGCCATAATACACTTGAGCTGCAGCGCCGACACCATAGGCACGGTTACCTAAAAATGAGCGGTTTAAATATAATGTGAGGATTTCTTCTTTAGATAATGCTTTTTCAATTTTTAGCGCAAGAAAAATTTCTTTCGTTTTACGAATATAGGTTTTTTCACGGGATAAGAAAAAGCCTCGAGCCACTTGCTGAGTAATGGTGCTGGCGCCTTGGCTTTTTTTGCCTGTAGTAACCAAAATAACGGCTGCGCGAATAATACCAATAGGATCGATACCCTGGTGTTCAAAGAAACGTGCATCCTCGGTATCTAATACCGCATTAATTAATTGCTGAGGCACATCTTCATATTCAACCGGTATTCGTCGTTTTTCACCAAATTGAGAAATTAATAAACCATCTTGACTATAAATTCTTAAAGGTGTCTGTAGTTTGACCGTTTTAAGCGAGTTTACATCCGGTAATTCTGGTAAAACGTAGAAATAAGCAGCGACAATGGTGCCGACGCCCAATAAAGTTAAGCTAAAAATAGCAATAAGTATTCGTTTAAACCACTTCACCAAAATAATCCAAAGTTCGACAATATGGCTTCTAGTATATAAGCGGGAGGGTTTTTGGTGAAGTAAAAACATGAAAACAAAAAAAAACTAGTTGTAAAATGTAGAAACATTTTATACAAATACTTATAACGAGTTGATTTTGTGCTAATCTATTTTAAAATATAAAATAATAAATGCGATGATGGAATATGCTTTCTAAATTTTGGAAGCGTCAAGCTCCGCAAATGGTGGGGATCGATATTGGATCCCATGAAATAAAGGCCATATTGCTGGGTAAGACTGCTGATGGATATAAAATTCAAAATTATATATCAGCTCCTTTACGAAAAGGAGCTGTAGTTGATCATGAAATTCGTGATTCTGAAGCTGTTATTGAATCATTAAGGCACATAAAGCGTGGACTACCGAAAGGTATTAAATCTGCCGCAGTGTCTGTTTCTGGTTCTGCTGTGATGACAAAAGTGATTTACATGGACGCTTCATTAAATGAAGAAGAAATGGAAGCGCAAATTGAAATTGAAGCAGATAATCTTATCCCTTATTCACTTGATGAAGTGAGTATCGACTTTGAAACTCTTAATCCCAACACTACCGACCCAACAAAGGTAGATGTGTTATTAAGTGCTTGCCGTACTGACAACATTGATTCAAGAATGGATTCACTTGATGCAATTGAGCTTGATACCAAAGTGGTTGACGTTGAAGCTTATGCTTTAGGGCGTTCAGCAGAACTTATTCTGGCTCAACTTCCTGAAGGGGCCAATGAAAAATCCGTTGTGCTAGTGGATGTTGGCGCCAATATGACGACATTTGCGGTTGTAGAAAATGGCGAAACGACATTTATTCGTGAGCAAGCATTTGGCGGTGAGTTATTTACCCAATCAATTCTATCGTTTTACGGTATGTCTTACGATGAAGCTGAAAATGCTAAAGTCACAGGTGATTTACCACGCAATTATATGTTTGAGGTGTTATCTCCATTTCAAACCCAATTATTACAACAAATAAAACGTACCTTACAAATTTACTGCACTGCCAACGGCAAAGATAAAGTTGACTATATTGTCTTAAGTGGTGGCACTGCAAAACTTGAAGGTATGACAACGTTATTGGCTAATGACTTAGGGGTGCATTCAATTGTTGCTAACCCTTTTCAAGGTTGTTTACATGCTGATGATGATATTAAAAACCAAATAGAACCTAGTATCAGTAAATATATGGTTGCATGTGGTTTAGCGCTTAGGAGTTACGCTCAATGGCGAACATAAACTTACTACCTTGGCGTGAAGAGGCCAGAGAAAAACACAAACGAGACTTTATTGGCATATTAGCGTTAGTGTTTTTAATGACCTGTTTAATTGTATTTCTGGCATTGAGTTTTATTGAAGTCGTTATCGACGATCAACGTGCTAGAAATTCATACTTACAGTCTGAAATATCATTATTAGACTCGCAAATTGCCGAAATTAGAAAAATTAAAGCGCGTAAAGATGATATTGAACGTCGCACTAAAATTATTCTAGACCTGCAGCAATCTCGTAATTTGCCAACACATGTATTAGATGAACTAGTTAGAATTGTGCCGCCAGGAATTTATCTTTCCAGTATTGAAAAGAAAGGTAGCTTGTTGTGGATTGAAGGTCGCAGTGAATCTAATAATAACGTCGCGAATATGATGAGAAAAGTTAAAACATCTCAATACCTCAATGATCCAAGCATGCAGTCAATTGTTAGTCATAATGAAAACTTACGACAATTGCAAAAGTTTAGATTAAGAGTGACTATTTTTGATGACCAAATCAGTACTGGCTCAAGCCAAGGAGGTCAGCAATGAATCTTGACTTAGAGCAGTTTAATGATATTGATTTTGAAAATATTGGCGCTTGGCCTGCATTAGTTAAAATTGTATTTGCTGCTTTTTTATCTATCTGTGTACTTGGCGCCAGTTATTATTTATTTATTTCCGATGCGATAGATGTCCTTAATGCTGAAGAAAGAAAAGAAATAACCCTAAAAGAAGACTTTCAAACTAAATATCGTTTGGCGGCAAACTTAAAACTGTATCGTGAGCAACTTGTGGTAATGGAAGCTCAGTTTGCAGAACTTTTAAAAATGTTACCATCTGAAAATGAAATGCCAGGTTTACTGGATGACACCACATTCGTAGCAACAGATGCTGGACTGCGAATTAATAGCTTAGATTGGGATACTGAAATTGAGCGTGATTTCTACTTAGAATTCCCGATAAAAATGTCAGTTGTAGGTGATTATCATAAATTAGGCAGCATGGTAAGCGGTGTCGCAAAATTGCCGCGGATTGTCAGCTTGCATGACTTTGTCATTAAGCGTGATGATTCAGGTAGTCTATCGATGGATATTTTAGCTAAAACCTATCGATTTAAAGAAGGTGCGAAAGTACCTGCGAATAAGAAGGGGAAGAAATAATGAAACTCTTACCCTTATTACTCATCATGCTATTGCTAACAGGTTGTATTGGTGACAGAAGTGATTTGGAGTTGTTTGTAACAACGACTAAATCCCAGCATGTTGCTCGCATTCCTCCGTTAAAAGAAACACCTAAGTTTGAGCATTTTGCCTATCAAGCAGAGCTTATGCGAAGTCCTTTTGTTCCACCTTCTCGAGAGCTCACAGAGGAAGTGATTGACACAAGTAGAGATTGTTTACAGCCAGATTTGAAACGTCGTAAAGGGCGCTTAGAAACGTATGCTATAGATAATTTAAAAATGCGCGGTACGTTAAGTGAAGATGGCACAGTTTGGGCCTTAGTTGAATCATCAGATACCAATGTTTATCGCTTAGGTGTCGGTGAGTATCTTGGACTTTACCATGGCAAAATAGCTGAAGTCACACCGCAATACATTGAAATTATAGAATTAATTCCTGATGGTTCAGGTTGCTGGGCTGAAAGAGCAAGCAACTTAGAACTTTCTGGCAAATAATGCGAAGGATGAGGGAATAATGAAATCTTCTGCCTCGATGCAAAAATCGACCACAAAAATATCACTGTTCAGAACCGTACTCGGTGCTGTGTTGTTGCTTGGTGCATTACCAAGCGCGTTAGCTGCGAATAAATTAGTGGATGTAAAGTATCATTCTATTGTTGATCACCAATTAGAATTAGAATTGGTGTTCGAATCTGACATTGTTCAGCCTGAAGTTGATTTGAAGGCGTCACCTGCTCAAATTCTATTAAGTTTTGACGATAGTATTTCAAGCCTCGATAAAGACGATATTACTATCGATAGAGTTGGGGTTGAGAGTTTAAAAACCTCTCAACAAAATGGCGCACTGAACATCGTTGTAGATTTAGCTGAGGTAAAACCTTATCAAGGCAAAGTGGTAGGTAATACTTACCGTTTAACGGTTAACGATACTGTATCTGGGCCTGATAGCGCTGATAACCCATTTGTAAATGGCATTGATACTATTGATTTTCGCCGCAATAAAAATGGTGGTGGCGATTTATTAATTCATTTAGATAATCGCTCTGTTGCTGCCAACGTAGCTCAGGTTGGCTCTAAATTAGAAGTGAAATTGTATAACACAGATATTAAAAGCGAGCTTTTATATGTGATGGATGTACAAGACTTTAATACACCAGTCACGAGCTTTGAGACCTTTAAAGAAGACTTAACTGCCCGTTTGATGGTCGATGTTGATGGCAACTATGATTACACATACAAGCAAGACGGTAATGTGTTCAAAGTGAGTATTAATAAAGTAGAACGTGCCATCGTTGCTAAGGATGACAAAAAATATAATGGCCGTTCTTTGTCGCTTAACTTCCAGAATATTTCTGTAAGAACAGTACTGCAAATTATTGCTGATTATAATGATTTCAATTTGGTCACCAGTGATACCGTAGAAGGCAATATCACTCTACGTTTAGATGATGTGCCTTGGGATCAAGCGCTAGATTTAATTCTCCAAACCAAAGGGTTGGATAAGCGTATTGAAGGCAATATCTTAATGGTTGCCCCAAGTGAAGAGCTGGCTATTCGAGAAAGGCAAGATTTGGCTAACAAGCAAGAAGTCAAAGAGTTAGCGCCGCTTTATTCTGAATATATTCAGGTAAACTATGCAAAAGCGGTCGATATTGCCGAGTTGATGAAAAGTGCTGATTCAAGCTTATTGTCAAATCGCGGTAGCGTTGCGGTTGATGAACGTACCAATACTTTATTAGTCAAAGATACCGCAGATACTTTAGAAACTATTCATCGTTTAGTTGAAGTACTGGATATCCCGATTAAGCAGGTATTAATTGAAGCCAGAATGGTGACGGTTAAGGATAACGTCTCTGAAGATTTAGGCATTCGTTGGGGAATTACTGATCAACAAGGTGAAAGAGGTACCTCTGGGTCACTAGAAGGCGCTAATGATATTGTTGCTGGGGTTATTCCTGCACTAAGTGACCGCTTAAATGTGAACTTGCCCTCTTCGGCCTCTAATGCTGCCAGTATTGCATTTAGTGTGGCGAAAATGGCTGATGGAACCGTACTTGATTTAGAGCTAAGCGCGTTAGAGCAAGAAAATAAAGGCGAAATTATTGCGAGTCCACGTATTACAACTTCAAACCAAAAAGCGGCCTATATCGAACAAGGTGTAGAGATCCCTTATGTGGAGTCTGCCTCAAGTGGTGCCACAACTGTGTCATTTAAAAAAGCAGTGTTGTCATTACGAGTAACCCCGCAAATTACCCCAGATGACCGTGTCATTCTTGATTTAGAAATTACTCAAGATACCCGTGGTGAAGTTGTTTCAACTGGTACGGGTGAAGCGGTTTCTATTGATACTCAGCGAATTGGTACTCAGGTGCTTGTTGATAATGGTGAAACCATTGTATTAGGCGGTATTTACCAGCAGAACTTAATCAGTCGAGTTAGTAAGGTGCCAGTATTAGGTGACATTCCTCTGGTTGGTTTCTTATTCAGAAACACATCAGATACAAATGAACGTCAAGAGTTATTGATATTCGTGACACCGAAAATCGTGACTGAAAAACTGTAAAGATAAAAAATATTAATGCCAGCTTAATTGCTGGCATTTTTTTGCCTTAAAATAATTAATTGCTTGATTATATTAAGGTCATTAAACATACCATCATTTTTTAAACTCGCTGAATCTAGGGTTAAATTATTTATTTTTAATAAACTCACTATAAATCGCTCACATCACTTGCAACAACTGGTGCATAACTGAGATAATCCTTCGTCAAGTCTCATTAGAGCAAGGTTAAATAATAGGTCGGCTTGAGTTTAAGTCGATAAGGCATACTTTTCATATAAGATTCAGACGTATATACAATGGCTGAAAAACGCAATATTTTTCTGGTAGGCCCTATGGGCGCAGGTAAAAGCACAATTGGTCGTCACTTAGCCCAACTGCTGCATTTAGATTTCCACGACTCAGATCACGAGATTGAGCAACGCACAGGTGCAGATATTGCATGGGTGTTTGACGTTGAAGGCGAAGAAGGTTTTCGTCGACGTGAAGCTCAAGTCATCGCCGACCTTTCGGAAAAGCAGGGCATTGTCCTAGCTACTGGCGGCGGATCTGTACAAAGCAAAGACATTCGTAATCATCTGTCGGCTCGCGGTATCGTTGTATACCTTGAGACAACAATTGATAAGCAAGTGGCTCGTACTCAACGTGATAAACGTCGACCTTTACTTCAGGTAGATGATCCACGTGAAGTGCTTGAAGATCTTGCTGACGTTCGTAATCCTTTGTATGAAGAGATTGCAGACGTAATAGTTAAGACTGATGAACAAAGCGCGAAGATTGTCGCAAATCAAATTATTGAGCAACTCGGTTTTTAGGTAGGTTTATGCAACAAGTTCAGGTTGAATTAGGTGTAAGAAGTTATCCCATTTATATTGGCCAGAATTTATTGCAACAAAACGCTTATCTCACCGATTACCTTTCCGGTAAAAAAGCACTTATTGTCACTAACGACACCATTGCTCCGCTGTACTTGAAACAAGCGCAGCAAGCTATGGCATCTTGTAGTGATATAGGTGTGGTTGTATTGCCGGATGGTGAACAATATAAAGATTTAACTCACTTAAATTTAATTTTTTCTGCACTGTTAGAAAATAATTATGCCCGTGATTGTGTAATCGTAGCACTAGGTGGCGGTGTCGTTGGTGACATGGCCGGCTTTGCTGCATCTTGCTATCAGCGGGGAGTTGAGTTTATTCAAATTCCAACCACCTTATTATCTCAAGTGGACTCTTCTGTTGGTGGTAAAACCGCAGTAAATCATCCGCTTGGTAAAAATATGATTGGGGCTTTTTATCAGCCACAACTGGTATTAATTGACACCGATTGTTTATCGACATTACCTGCAAAAGAGTTTGCTGCAGGAATGGCAGAAGTCATTAAATATGGCGTTATCTGGGATAGCGATTTTTTTAGCTGGTTAGAGCAAAATGTTGCTCCATTAAAAGCATTAAATACCGAAGCATTAAGCTACGCGATTGCTAAATGCTGCCAGATAAAAGCTGATGTCGTTACCCAAGATGAAACAGAGCGTGGTGTACGGGCACTGCTAAATTTAGGCCATACATTTGGTCATGCTATCGAAGCTGAAATGGGCTACGGTGTATGGTTACATGGTGAAGCTGTTGCTACCGGAACCATTATGGCGGCGGTAACATCGCAAAAGTTAGGTCTAATCGAGCAAAAAGATGTCGATAGAATTATTCGTTTGATGTTGGCGTTTGATTTACCGATAAGCTCTCCTGATTCAATGAACTTTGCTGACTTTATTAAGCATATGCAGCGAGATAAAAAAGTTCTCGCGGGTCAAATTCGATTGGTTTTACCCACCTCAATAGGCTCTGCTGATGTATTCTCTGATGTTGAAGAGTCTTTATTAGCTGACGTCATTAGCCAAGTTTAAGCTTTTTTGTCTAATGGTGGAGCTGTGGACATTCAACAAACGCTTTTATTACCTTCCCAAGAAGCTTTAGTTCAGCGGCTACAACATATTGCCAGCTATAGTGAGCAGCTAGTATTAGTCTGCGGCGCTAAAGGTTCAGGTAAAACCACCTTAGTTACAGCATTGGCGAGCGAGCTTGATAACTATAACTCTGCGTTGGTTATCTGCCCAATGCACGCTGATAGTGCTGAAATTCGGCGTAAAATACTGATCCAACTGATTTCATCACCAATTTTTGATGATACCTTACCGCTATCAGATACCTTAATTCGCATCCAATCTAGCTTAACAAAACCGCTGCATATCATTATTGATGATGCACATTTGCTGCCTAAAGAATTATGGGCAGAATGTATAGTGCTGACTCAAATCCGTTGTGCGGATAAACCGGTATCACTGACTTTTACGGTCACCACTGAATCATTTGCAGAGTTTAATGAATTAACTAAAACCATGAAGGATTTATTGCTTCATGTCGAGGTAGAGCCATTATCCTTAGCTGAACGTGAAGGCCTATATCGCACTTTATTAGTTAGAAGCAATAAAACGCCATTTATACCTCGCGAAATCATTCAATCACAAATTGAAAAACAAATGGGTACTCCTACCGAAGTGATTGAGTTACTTAAGCTTGCGCTTGAGGATAAGGTTGAAGAGCCAAAACGCTGGCCAAAATATTTTCCCTTAGGGGTGTTCAGCTTGCTGCTGTGCTTAACCTTAGCGATTGTCGTTTTTTTTTATAATGAACCCGCAGCAGAATCTATTGAAGCAAACCAAGTTAACTTTAGGGCTTACCAAGCGCCAGAATCTCCAGCGCAATGGGCAAACCATCATTATGGCCAAAGCTTATTATTGCCTTGGCTTCAATTACATTTGCCATCTCAGCAATCTTTAATAGCGGCTAATGAGCCAAGCGATCTTGTTTTACAGCTGCTTACTGAGCAGCAAATATTAACCAGCACTACAAAAAGTGGCGCAGTTGAAATCGAAGCAGCAAACACTCAACAGGATTACCAGAGCGTTCATACTGTGGCTGTTGAATTAGTGGCTGGTGAATTAATAGCAGCTGAGTTAGTGGTAAATGAAGATATTGATACCGCTGAAGTTGATGAGACATTGGTCATTATTGAAACAGATAAGCTACAGCTTACTGACAACAGTGCAGCGCTGAGCAATACTGACGATATTGCCACAGCCAATGAAGCGTTAGCCGAGCTGCAATATCGAGCGGGTTACACATTACAACTGGCGAGCGTTATCGAACCCAAATCACTTAACAGTATCTTGTTAAAATTAGATAATGAAACCGCTGTAATTCGTGCTAATTATAATAAACGTCATGTTGTCTTATTTGGGCAGTTTAATAACGCCAGCCAAGCACAAGATAAAGCGCTTAAATTACAAACCGAACTCGGTTTAAGTGCCCCTTGGGTTCGAAAATTCAGCGATCTTCAAGGTTATCAACTTAGTTCAAATTAATTAGTTAAAGCCCTTAAATCAGCAATGATTATTCTCAATAAAAAGAGTACAATCATCTGCTTTAATTTTGCTAGTAAATGGTATTCATGACTAAAAAGCATAGAGCCTTTCTTAAATGGGCGGGTGGAAAATTTAAACTCGTTGATGAGCTAGCAAAACATTTACCTCAAGGTGAAAGGCTAGTTGAGCCTTTTGTCGGTGCAGGATCAGTGTTTCTCAATACTGACTACGACTCATATCTGCTATGCGATATTAATCATGATCTAATTAACCTCTATAATATTGTTAAAAGTCAGCCTGAGAAATACATTGCAGCAGCAAAGGCCATGTTTGTTCCAGAGATGAACGTGAAAGAGCAGTATTACCGAGTGCGTGAAGAGTTTAACCAAACTCAAGATCCGTTTTTACGCTCCGTTTATTTCTTATATATGAATCGTCATGGTTTTAATGGTTTATGCCGTTATAACCGTAAAGGCGGCTTTAATGTCCCGTTTGGTTCTTACAAAAAACCTTATTTTCCTGAAAAAGAACTGCGTTATTTTTCTGAAAAAGCTCAAAAAGCGATTTTTGAGTGTGTGGGTTACGAGCAAGCATTTGATATGTCAAAAGCAGGTGATGTCATTTATTGTGATCCTCCTTATGCTCCGCTATCAACTACAGCAAGTTTTACGACCTATGCCGGCCCAGGTTTTAGTCTTGACGACCAAGCGCTATTAGCGAGAAAGTCTCGCCACACTGCACTTGAGCGTGATATCCCGGTACTGATCAGTAATCATGATATTCCACTGACTCGAGAGCTATATCGCGGCGCAAAAATGGCCTCGATAGACGTACAGCGCAATATTAGTCAAAAGGGTAATTCACGTAAGAAAGTAGCTGAAGTGATGGCGTTATATGATCATCATTATCAAGAAGTTATTGATTAAATCTTGAGTTAAGCAAAGGCTTAGCTGATAAATAGTGGCTTAGCTCAGTACCTGCTTAACAATCAATATTAGCGATAAAACCATCAGCACTGCCAGTGCAATGCCCATAAAGATGAAGGGTAAGGGTGATCGACTTTGCTTAAAATCACGTTGGCGATTATTTTCCGTTTGCACCCCAAAAAATGCGGCGATAGTACTGGTAAATACCTGCCAAATAGACATTAAAGTGCGTTAGGGTTATTCGTTGGCATATCACTTATTGGTCTATTGTGGTCATTACTATGCAGTAACTCCAATAAATCTAAAAAGTGAAACTGACTTGAGCGGCTATTGCCTGTTACCCAACTTCCCCAACTGACATTATCTGAATCAACTGCACAGCGGTTAGTCGGATGGCTACTGGGTAAACTCGCGTTATAGGCAACATTGTCAGAGCAATCACATTGCTGAGCTTGCAAGGCGGGCTCGCTTTCTGACATGAAAAAGTAGGCAACAAGCATTAATGCGCTAGTCGAAAATAAGCTAACAGCAGGTTTTAATGTTACTTTACCTGTTTGCTTAGTACTCATTTTTAGCTGACGGCACATCATAAGGGCTATCCTTGTCTTATACTTTCAGAAATTATTCAAAAGGGATTAATCATCTATCTACATTGGCACATACGCTGCCTAGCAGAAGATTGTTCACAATACACAGTGACATGTGTCGCATTATAGCAAGTTTGTTTAGATATTGAACAGTCATCATGTGTGATCTAGATCAACTTAATATCGACATAGCACTAAAATTTACATTTTTTGCTGTTGAAAAAGTTTTATTAGCGATTGAGACTAGAGCGATTTCTCTGCAAAGGGTAAAATACTGTCACTTATAACCGCCTCGAGAAGACTATGCGTCCATTTTTGATTGCCCCATCTATTTTATCTGCCGATTTCGCCCGTTTAGGTGATGATGTTAAAGCCGTTTTAGATGCCGGTGCTGACGTTGTTCATTTCGATGTTATGGATAATCATTATGTGCCTAATTTAACCATTGGCCCTATGGTATGCAAAGCGTTGCGGGACTACGGCATTACTGCTGATATTGATGTACATTTAATGGTTAAGCCAGTTGATAGTCTAATTCCTGATTTTGCTAAAGCAGGCGCATCAATTATAACTTTCCACCCAGAAGCCACAGAACATCTTGATCGCAGCCTACAGCTGATTAAAGAATCAGGCTGTAAGGCAGGCTTAGTGTTTAATCCTGGTACACCATTACATTACCTTGACCATGTGATGGACAAATTGGATGTGATTTTATTAATGTCAGTAAACCCAGGTTTTGGTGGCCAGTCATTTATCCCATCGACACTGGCTAAGCTTAAGCAAGTGCGTGACATTATTGATGCCAGCGGTTATGACATCCGTTTAGAAGTCGACGGTGGGGTAAAAGTAGATAATATTGCTGAAATCGCCGCTGCAGGCGCCGATATGTTTGTCGCAGGCTCTGCTATTTTCAATCAACCTGATTACAAAGTAGTTGTTGATCAAATGCGTGATGAACTAGCAAAAGTTGAAGGCTAATTATGACAGTATTTTCTAATATTAAAGCCATCGCTTTTGATTTAGATGGAACACTTATTGATAGCGTTCCTGATTTAGCTGCGGCAACTAATGCAACACTAACAGAGTTATCATTACCTAACGCACAAGAAGCGCAAGTTAGAAGCTGGGTTGGCAATGGTGCCAATATGTTAATGCGCCGCGCTTTAATGTTTGCTCAACCACAAGTGACTGATACGCAGGCTATTGACGCTCAATTAGAGCAAGTTATGCCAAGGTTTATGCACCACTATGGGCTTCATTTAGAAAAACACAGTAGCTTGTACCCTAACGTGTTAAGCACCTTGAAGCAGATAAAAGCTGCTGGCTATAACATGGCAATTGTGACTAACAAACCGTACAAATTTACCACACCGTTACTTGAGTCTTTTGGCATAAGTGCGTTTTTTGATCTTGTACTTGGTGGCGACTCGTTAGAAAAAATGAAACCCGACCCATTGCCATTAACGCATATTTTGCAGCAATGGCAACTTGAGCCAGCACAACTGCTTATGGTAGGTGACTCAAAGAATGACATACTCGCTGCGAAATCTGCCGGTCTAAGCTCAATTGGCTTGACCTATGGCTACAACTACGGTGAAGATATCGCCCTGAGCAGCCCAACGGCAGTATGTGAACAATTTAATGAAATTTTAGCGCTACTGAATTTATCCGCTGAAATGAATGCAACATCAATGGAGCAATAAACGAATGACTGCAAAACCTATCGTGTTTAGTGGTGCTCAACCATCAGGTGAGCTGAGTATTGGTAACTACATGGGCGCACTTCGTCAATGGGTTAACATGCAAGATAGCCACGACTGTATTTATTGCGTAGTTGATTTACATGCAATTACTGTAAGACAAGACCCTGCGAAACTACGTGAAGCCTGTTTAGATACCTTAGCTATTTACCTTGCATGCGGTATCGACCCTGAAAAAAGCACGGTATTTTTACAATCTCAAGTTCCGCAGCATACACAGCTGAGCTGGGCGTTAAACTGTTACACCCAAATGGGTGAGCTAAGCCGTATGACCCAGTTTAAAGATAAGTCGCAAAAGCATGCAAACAACATCAATGTTGGCTTGTTTGATTACCCTGTATTAATGGCTGCAGATATCTTGCTATATCAAGCTAACGAAGTACCTGTTGGTCAAGATCAAAAGCAGCACTTAGAGCTAACCCGTGATATCGCGACGCGCTTTAATAATGCCTATGGTGATACGTTTGTCGTGCCAGAGCCGTTTATTCCGCCAACGGGCGCAAAAGTCATGTCACTGCAAGAGCCGACTAAGAAAATGTCTAAGTCGGATGAAAACCGTAACAACGTTATTGGTTTACTTGATGATCCTAAAGCGATTATGAAGAAAGTGAGAAAAGCCATGACCGATAGCCAAGAGCCACCAGTGGTGCGTTTTGACGTTGAAGAAAAACCAGGCGTTTCAAACTTATTAAGCCTGATGTCAGGTTGTAATGGTCAGTCAATCGAGTCAATTGAAAAAGACTTTGAAGGCAAAATGTACGGTCACTTAAAAGTCGCTACCGGTGAAGCAGTTGTCGCTATGCTTGAGCCGCTGCAAGAGCGCTACCGTGAGATTAGAGCCGATGAAGATTATCTTAATGCAGTATTTAAAGCCGGTGCTGAAAAGGCACAAGCTCGTGCAGAAGAGACGATCAAAAAGGTCTACGAGAAAATCGGTATGATTGTGTAGTATCTGTTTTTTTAAGACAAAAAAAGCCAGCATCAAGCTGGCTTTTTGTGAGCTGCCAATAAAGGCTAATGGTTTGAAATCGCCGTGGCTGAATACTCAGGATTACTATTTTGTGTCATGTTTGGATGGGTATGGTTTGGGGAATGGTTAGATGGGCTCGGTTGGCTCGGTTGGCTGGGAGCTGGGTTGATTGTGCTGCCGACAACACTCGTTTCAATATGTGGAAAAGTCTTGATAGCCAAGCGTAAAGTATTGGCTAATAGGTTGGTCGAAACGCAATAATAGAAGGTTACTCATTAGCAACAGCCAATAAAAATAGTCTATACAAACTCTTTTTATTGGCAGTCTAATGATGAGTTATTGAGCTAGTCATCTTTATCGACGTACTCAAATACTTTGATTACCTTACGTACACCAGAAGTATTGCGGGCGATATCAACCGCAATATCCGCTTGTTCGCGATCGATTAACCCCAGTAAAAATACCTCGCCGTTTTCCGTGATCACTTTAACTCGGGTCACATCCAAAGACTTCTCATTTAGCATCCGCGTTTTAACCTTGGTTGTTACCCAAGTGTCGTTGCTGCGAGTGGTAAATGAGGTAGGGTTACCAATGCGAATTTGATTATGTAATTTGCCGCCAATTTCCAGCTCTTGTACCGTTTTAATGGCTTTATCCCGCAACATTGAGTTAGGAGATTGACCAATCATCAATACATTACTGTTTAACACCACACCGGTAATATTGGTCTGGTTATGAATATCTTCATGCTTAGACAGTGCGCTGGTAATTTCAAAGTCGGCATTGGTATCACTGATTTGTGTCGACATACTACGCTCATCATTGACCATTTTGGCCCCGCCAACAGCACCAACCATCACCACGCCAGCGCAGCCTTGAAGAAGGAAAAGTATTGCTATGACAAGAGCCGTTTTTATCATGCTTGCTCGTCCTGTGGGAACAGAGTGCGGTCAATATTGTCACATAAGCAGTGAATTGCTAATAAGTGAACTTCTTGAATACGCGCAGTGACATTGGATGGAACTCGTACTTCAACATCGCCAGCGCTCATCAAGCCCGCCATAGCGCCGCCGTCTTTACCGGTTAATGCCACAATAGTCATGTCACGGCTTAATGCAGCTTCCATGGCTTTAATGATGTTACCTGAGTTACCGCTGGTCGAAATTGCTAATAAAATATCACCTGGTTGACCCAGTGCCATGATTTGCTTTGAGTAAATTTCGTCATAGCTGTAATCGTTAGCAATAGCTGTAATGGTTGAAGTGTCACAACTTAACGCGATAGCAGGTAGCGGTGGACGCTCAATTTCATAGCGGTTTAATAACTCAGCTGAGAAATGCTGCGCGTCACCTGCACTGCCACCATTACCACAGGCTAGGATCTTGTTACCACTTAAAAGACATTGCACCATCATTTCAGCCGCTTTCTCAATCGACTCTGGTAATGCTTCAGCAGCATCAATCTTGGTTTGAATTGACTCTGTAAAGCTATCTTTAATACGTTCTAACATGGGTTAAATCCTTACAAGGTAAAGTGTTGCTAGCATGCTTTATTTCTTCAATTGAGCAGCATTATAGCTAAAAATGGCTGTTTAAAAACACCCCTGAAGCCATTGAATGTCGGTTGTGTTAATGGCAACCATATCAAAACGGCATGGGGCATTGATTTTATGGGTTTGTATATACTGTTGGGCTGCTTTTCTGATGCGAGAAATCTGTGCTGCAGACAGGGCGGTGAGTGCGCCGCCAAATTGGGTTGATGAGCGAAATTTTACTTCAACAAAGACCCAAGTTTGTTGGTCGCGCATGATTAAATCAATCTCACCAAAGCGGTAACGCTGATTTTGAGCCACAAACTTAAGGCCTTGCTGTTCAAGGTAAGTGCGCGCGGTTAATTCAGCCTGTTGGCCTTGACCCACAGTTGACGACATCATAATGGGCGCAGCTGGCCTCGTTGGTATTTACCCCAACTGAGTTTACGCTCAATGACGCCATTTTCATCCACCGATAATGCGCCACTACGGCCATTGAACTGGTAGCCAGGAAAGGCGCGCATTTGCGCTAAACGATTGACTAAATCAAGGGCGTCATAACCCATGATGTATAAACGCTTCTGGCTGTTATTCCAATTGCTCCAGAGTTTTTTGACCATGGTGGTTTCAGTATTCGTGCCCATTAACCAAGGGATATCACTGATCATCAGGTTGTTAAGCTCTTGAGCCGATTGAGTCGAGCTGCCACTTAAACGGCTGCGGCTGGTGGTATACAGGGCAACCGGATCGGCAAACACACTAAAATTGACGTCTAAAAAGGGCTTTAATAGCACTAAATCTTTTGCGGCTGAGATCATGTAAATAGCATCAATATCACGACGTGAGCGAAAATCAGCTTCAATATTGTTGCCAATCAGCTCTTTTATTCTAGCAATTCGCGCTTGGCTGTCTTTAACACCTAAGGCTTCTTGTACTGTTAGCTTCATCTGATCGCCGCGATCATAAAAGTGGACTTCAGCATTGTCTTCAGTGAGCTCAAGCCACTTTTTATTAAAGCTTTCTGCCATACGTTTACCCGTTGAGTCATTACTGACTAACAATAACGGTAGCGTGATGCCATCTTCATACAGTTTTTGCGCGGCATCACTGGCTTCTTGTGCTGGCGATAACGAAAAGTAAAACTGATCATTTTTTGGGGTAAAGCTGTCGGTTTGATTTAAATACAGCTGCGGCACAGTGAGTAAGCCTTGCTCATTGAGGGCTTGCAGCTCTTCAACTGCTGAAGGCAATAGCGGCCCAATCACAAATTCAGCACCTGCAGCAATAGCAGCTTGATAGGCCTGCTCAACCCCAAGGTTGGTGTCAAAAAAATTAAGCTCCACATTGTCTTCAATTGCGGCCATATAGCTGGCTAACAGACCTTGTCTAATAGGCTCAGCAACATCAGCGCGGCTGCCCGTAAGCGGTAATAGCACCGCAATATTTTGCGGTTTAAACGGCTTGGCATTTAAGGCTTGCTCTAAATCAGAAGGTAGCTTGCTCGCACCTGGGTGATTAGGATTGGTTTGTTGCCATTCGCCTAAGTAGCGAACTAGCTGTGATGGGTCAACCGCATAATGTTTGGCAATATAGGCTAACTGTAACCAGCCTGAAAAAGTGGGATTGCTGTTGTCACTCATAAAGCTTTTAATGGTTTCTTCATGCAGTGGCTGTAGCGTACGCCAAATAGTGTCATTCACTTCAAAGGCTTGCTGCTGCGGAAGATATAAACTGAGTAAACTTAATTGTCTAAGCTCATCAATAGGCTGCTTAGTTTGATTAAATAAGCGGGCTTTATATTGATGATAAGTGACTCTTTGCCACTGGGGTAATTTCCATTGGCTAGGATAGCGTAAAATTGCTAATGCATCGGCATCTGAGCTGGTGTTTTCAGCCACCCGCGCAGAAAGGTAAATATACTCAGCCTGAATGCTTAAATCACTTTGCAAATCAGCTTTCATCGAGGTCAAAAGCTTGCTTGCGGCAACAAAATTGCCATCATTGATATAAGCATGGGCGGCAAGTAGCAAATAGCGGTCGCGAATTTGCGGCTGTTTAGCATTGCTTGCTGCAGATAAATAAACATTAGCCGTTTGTTCAACGGATGCCATTGAGCTATCAATAGCCTGTTTATTTTCAGTAGGTTGAGTCGCACAACCAAATAACACGGCTGATAAAATGGCGGCGAAAACAAATTTAGTTGTATTCAGTCTTTTTAACACAGGGCTTCACTCTGGTAAGATGCTGACTCTAGTTTAACCTGCTCTTTCACTTGGCGAAAGTCTTGATGATAGTCAATACAGAGGTAGTTATGGACCTATCGGTCGCACTTTATATCGTTCCCACTCCTATAGGCAATTTAGGAGACATCAGCAGCCGTGCAATCGAGGTGCTTAATAACGTTAAACTTATTGCCTGTGAAGACACGCGTCATAGTGGTAAATTGCTCAGTCATTTTGGCATTGAAACCCGTAAGACGGCGTTGCATGATCATAATGAACGTGACAGAGCCCAGTGGATTATTCAAAAGCTGAGTAATGGTGAAGCTGTGGCACTTATTTCTGATGCGGGCACGCCGCTCATTTCAGATCCTGGCTACCACTTGGTCAAACAGGTGCGTGAAGCAGGTTACAATGTTATTCCGTTGCCGGGCCCTTGCGCAGCAATTACCGCCTTAAGTGCATCAGGATTACCTTCAGATCGTTTTTCATTTGAAGGCTTTTTACCTTCAAAAGAAAAAGGCCGTTTAGACAAATTATCAGCACTTAAAGAAGACTCAAGAACCTTAATCTTCTATGAATCACCACATCGCATAGTGCACAGTTTAGAGTCAATTGTGGCGGCATTAGGCGAAGACCGTGAAATTGTCATGGCCCGTGAAGTGACTAAAACCTTTGAGACCTTTTTATCTGGCGCAGCAGGCGCTGTACTGCAACAAGTTAAAGATGACTTAAATCAGCAAAAAGGCGAAATCGTATTAATGATCCATGGTCACCGCAGTGACAGTGATTCAGAAATACCCACAGTGGTGATCAATACTTTAAAATTGCTATGTAAAGAACTGCCACTTAAAAAAGCCTCGGCATTGGCTGGCGAAATCTACGGCCTTAAAAAGAATGCGCTTTACAAATACGGTTTAGAAATCGGTCTATAGAGAATAGGTTGAGTTGAGTAGTTAGCTCAACCTGTTTACCTCAGCTTCATATGGTTTGCCATAAAGCCATATTTTAGTTGGTGTGTTGCAGTGGCTTAGGCTATAATCCGCGCCGAGTTGGCCAGACAGTTGCTGCGTTCGCAAGAACGGGGAGGAAAGTCCGGGCTTCAAAGAGCAGGATACCAGGTAACGCCTGGGCGGTGTAAACCGACGACAAGTGCAGCAGAGAGGAGACCGCCAACTTCGGTTGGTAAGGGTGAAAGGGTGCGGTAAGAGCGCACCGTGCGGCTAGTAATAGTTCGTAGCAAGGTAAACTCTATCCGAAGCAAGACCAAATAGGGTCCCGTATGGCGCTGCTCGCGTTGGGACCGGGTAGGTCGCTTGAGCCTGTGAGCGATTGCAGGCCTAGATGAATAACTGTCCAAGACAGGACCCGGCTTATCGGCCAACTCAACCATTCCGTAAGTGGATGTATTGCATAGTGTTTCTAGATTTTATGCCTTAAATGGTACAAGGTTTGGTACATTATGCAGTACATCCATCTTCGAAATAAAACCTATCATTTCCGCTTTGTTATTCCTCAGCGATTTAGACACTTATATCCCCATAAAGAAATCAAACGTTCACTGCGCACTGATTCATACAGTATTGCTGTGTCCCGTTTAGCTAATCATTTCCCTGTAATACATCAAATCAATCAATTGATAGCGCCGTGTGATCATGTGACGCAGCTAATTAATCACCTAAGACAATGTGAGCTGAACTCTGTAATAATGCCTCATAGCGCAGCATATGAGCTTACAGCTAGCATTCAGAGGTCGTTACCTATACCACCAGCAATAACACCGAAACCTTACTTACTTGAGGATGCTTGGGCTGACTTTGTTGAGTGGAAATCGTGGAGTGTGAAAGTTGAGAGTGGTGCTAAAAGGTACTTTGAATTTATAAAGTGCTGTTTGGGCAATGTCGCAGTGACACAGATAACTAAGCAAGATATTAAATCACTGTTAAACCGATATGCCTCAACACCTAGGCGAAACATAAAGCCTTATCACTTAATGTCACCGCAAGGACTGCTTGAGCTTAATGAGGTAGAGCAAGCCCACCTTGTATCTTCTAAGACGGTGAAGGAACTGTTTAAGCTGTGTCAGAGTTTCTTTAGTAGTTACCTGACAAAAGAAGTCGATATTCTTAGTGAGTCGCCAACAAATAATATTAAGTTTGAATCTAGTTCAACTCGATTTGGTGTATTTAGTGATACTGAAATCAGAAAGGTTGAATCATTTGCGAATCAGCATGAGGGCTGGAGACGTTGGGTGTTACTGATTGCCATTTATTCAGGTGCGAGACGCAGTGAAATCACCAAATTGAAAGTATCAGATGTACGTTATGATAAAGATACTCAGCGGCATTATTTATGGATAGCAGAAGGTAAAACTAAAGCTGCCACACGAAGAGTACCTATTCATCAAAAGTTACTTGATGCAGGGTTTCTCTCCTATGTTTCTCTGTGTGCTGATAGCCTTTTCCCAGAGCTAGCGAGAAGGTCTAATGCGTTAACTGCTCACTTGCACAAATCAATGGAGAAATCGTTAATAACTACTGTGAATGATATGGGTGAACGTAAGGTGTTTCATAGCTTTAGGCACACATTCATAACCAAATCACGTGCTGGTGGTATTGAGTTAGGCCTAATACAAGAAGTAGTAGGACATGAGAAGTCGGAATCTGGTATCACTAAAAGGTACACCCATAGCTACCCGCTGAAGTCATTACTGGTTGTTATCGACAGAATTGAATTTGATTGATGAATGATTGAATTAAGTTGCAAGTATACATAGCCTTAGCTGACACCGTTATTCTCCCGATAAACGTATACATGTGCTTTCAAAGCATGGTTTAAGGGTATGCAGGTAATGGACACAGGATTAATTGTAAAAAGGGGGAAGTAGGTCTGTACATAAAGTGTGGGAGCGGTTAGGTCAATGTTGTTTAAATGTGTAAATAGTGCTTTTAAATCGTTGTTAGTAGGGGACTTATTGTACTTATCTGTTAGCTTTGAATAAAATAAATAAATAATTAATTTGGAATTTTTGCTGGTTTTATACCATGCTCGTTTACCAATGATTTAGAGTTATGTTATTGAGTATTAACGTATAGATTGACAAGTGGGTTATAAAATAAGGTTCTGTATGATTTTGGAAAGCATTTATGGTTAAGGTTTGGTTTATAGTAGGTATTATCTTTATTGGTTATTACTCGTTAGAAATGTTCAATGACCATATGAATGATGTTGTTCTAGCTTCTTCAAATGAACATCTTCAGAAGCTTCATAGGCACGTAATGTGTGATGACAACCCAGACTTAACACCCTTTGAGTCTTTAACATCGTCTAAAGCTGGTTGGGCACTCAGGCAGCGTGGGCGAGTAGACTTAGCAATGGAAGTATCGCTTAATTGCAATTAATCCTATAACAAACCCACAGCAGACCAATAACGCTTGGTATTTATTTTAATAAGTTTAGTGATTAAGGTGCAGTGAGTACTGGTTCGTTTGCGGCAATAGCCTCTTAAAGAAAGAGCACGCTGTAAAGTGAATAAAGACATAAGCGGGTGATACATAGTGACGGGTTGCCAACTGTACCAGACTATGGCCCGTTCAAACATGTAGCGTATATTTCTTTAAATACCCAGCTCTTTAAATTGGAAATATTTTGGGGTGAGTAGCCAATTGAAAAACCTGCTCGTCCTGTTGTAGAAGGTTAATCACATTAGTCTTAAAGATTATCAGTATGCCAGTAACACCTATACTCCTTATGAATAGTTAACCGCTGAATCATTAACTATTCCAAATTTGTGACAACGTGATCAATAAATCACAAAACGTAAGCGCTATAGCGCAGTAATTAAACTAGAACTGTTTGGGTTAAATTAAAAGTTATGAAAAAATTAACAATTTTCACCTTGTTATTTGCTTTCTCTCCTTGCCTATTTGCCAATGAAGTAAAGCTTTATTGTCAGTATTTTGGTGATAGTGATGGCGAGCAGATGCAATTGGAGGTTACAAATGAAAAGTTAATATGGACTGAGGTCTTACCCCAGCATGGGGTGAAAAAACATAACTATCAACGCATTCATAGTGAATATGGGGTTGACCGATATACTGGAAAAGACGCTTCTAGCTTTTTCACCGTTAACAAATGGGATGATAATAATTTGTGGGAGATGTCGGTTGCTTTCTTTTACCCTGACGGCTCTCTCGCCACGGGATTTAGTGAAAAATTAGTTTGTGTAGAAAGTTAGCCTAAGCATTAAAGTATTTGTTCGTGAAAATTCTTAAGTGGTTCGTTTGCGGCATTGGCCTCTTAAAGAAAGAGCACACTGTAAAGTGAAGAAGTGGAATGATATTCAAATAGCCTATTTGTTCAATATTCGTAATTGTTTGTTAACGCTAAGAAATCAAGGTTGTACTGTGATGAAATCTTTATTGTTTTGGCTTGTGATATTAATCAGTCCAATATCTTACGCATCAGAATTATTTCTTAAGTGTTCAATATCTGGGGCGGAATATATTGATGGGGAAGGGGAGGAACATCAAGTTCCAAAATTTGAGTTTACTATTACCCCAGTTCCTGAAAATGAAAAATTGAATAGTTTTTTTGCCCCTAAACACTATCAGAAACTGGATACCGTATATATTTATACAACCTCTTATAATGGGAAAGAGTTAGCTAGGAAATCAATGGGATTTGCTTATTCACCTAATTCATCATACTGGGTTGAAAAGCAATCAGACAAAATCTTATTAACCAGTGAATATGCACCTACTACTATTAAGTCAGGTGGTGGGAATTACCTTGCTGATGCTTTCAGATATCTAGAAATAGATAGACTTAATGGAAAATTAAAGGTGATGACTTTTGATAAAAAAGTAAGCGGAATGGGTGATTGCTCATCCGTAAAACGTTTATTCTAACTGATCTTATTCTTTTTTATCTTTTGTACTGTTGTTGTACTTATCCCTAACTGACTAGCAATTTTTCGAATTGATAATCCTTGAGTTAGTAGTTCAGCGATCTCAGAAGGGGCGACAGATAATGGGCGTCCTTTATATTTACCTGCTGACTTAGCTTTGGCAATGCCTTCACGTTGACGTTCTAGCATTATCTCACGCTCAAACTGGTATACGGAACCTAATAGATTGAGCATCAATGTGTTCATTGGGTGCGATTGCTCAGCGGTGAAAATCATAGCCTCTTTTTTGAATTGAACAGTTACCCCCTTATCATTGAAAAAGCGTATCAAGTTAATCAGGTCTTCAATGTTACGAGCTAAGCGGCTTATATCATGTACAACTACGGTGTCACCTTCTCTACAGTAACTCTTTAGTTCGTTCAGTGCTGGACGGGTTACGGTGCTGCCAGAGCAGGTATCAGTAAACTCTCTGTCTAATTCGATGTCATCAAGCTGTCTAGCAGTGTTCTGGTCAACTGTTGATACTCTGATATATCCAATAATTTGAGGCATGTTTTCTGTGTCACTTAAGTCTTAGATGTTGCCACTGTAGTGTGTCACAAACTAATTATCAACTTAAATGACACTATTAATGGTTATTCGTGACACGTGTCACTTGGGTGTGGTTAAGTGTCACTGAGACTGTTTGGGGACTTATGTCTATTGGGTTACCATGTGTTCGAGTGTTAATTGTGCCTAATAATCTTGTAGCTGCAAATTTGGGATGTATATGAAAGGTAGAGGTAATTCTGACTTTAGTGAAAGCACTAAGCGTACTTTATTTGAGCGTGTTGGTGGAATGTGTAGTAATCCAGAGTGCTGTATACAAACTAAAGCAGCTCACTCATCAAATGATAAATCCATTAGCGTCGGTCAGGCAGCACACATAGTCGCTGCATCTTCAGATGGCCCTCGTGCAGAAATCTTTATGACTGAAATTGAGCGTAAGGATATTAGTAACGGCATTTGGTTATGCGGTAATTGTCATACGGCTATTGATCGAGATGAGGACAGTTTCTCAACAGATATGTTGCAGAAATGGAAGTCTGTCGCTGAACTGAGGGCTAAAAAAAACTTAGGGAAAAAGCTTCTTACTGAATGTGAGAAAAACAGTCATGTAAATGACGTTCTAATAAAGTCACTAATTCAACCACTAGTGGAGATAGGGGCGCAAGAACTAGTCCGAAGACATGATAAACAATTAGATGAATTAGACCCAAATTATAATTACTTTACAGATATTCTCGATGGCAAAGCAATTACAAAAGCGACGGCTAAACAAGGTGTTGATAAAGAGATGAAGTTGAATGTTAAAGCCCCTTACTCTAGAGATTTTGACGAGCAACTTGCTAACCTTGAAAACTATGGAACTTCAGTTAGCTTGCCTGCTGGAGCGTTTGAGGTTTTAGATGGACCATTATTGTTTGAACAATCTATTGTAAAAAAAGATCAGCATCCGACAATGGAGCTTAGTTATTTAGGTTCTGACTTAGACTTAAGCCTCTCTGTAGTGGGTAATGATAATAATATTTTACTGCAAGATTTCACGGGGAAGCATATTTCTACAAAAAAATGCACAACTATTGAAGCTGTGTGTTTGCAGGGGTTCTTTAGTATTCATTGGTATCATTGCCATGAGAGTAAAAAAGTTGATTTGAGTTTATCAATTCATATGGAACGTTGGAAAGGAATAGACGTTAATAAAATCCCATACTTTGGTAGATTACTTAAAGCTGTAAAACTGTTGAAGAAAGGTGGTTTTTTTTCATTAGAAGCAGATTTTAGAGGCAACGAAATTCGATTGCTATATGGAGCAAATCCAGAAGATTATAGTGAGTTAACGAATAGTTTTATTAGTATCCTTGATTATGCTGCTATAGCCAGGAGGGCTTCAAAACAACTTGGTGTGAAAGTCATTATGGATAAGTTTACTTGTTCTTCTAGTGATTTCAGATTTATCGATGGAGTCGTTAATTTACTTGAAGCGCCTATTATTACGAAAGCAGAACAAATTACTACTCCGATAGTTGTGGATGTTGATTTTCATGATAAAGATGCATTTGACTATTTAGTTAATAACGATAGCTATAATAGCTTTAAAATCACATCGACTATGCAAGAGCATATTGAGTTATTTGGAGTGAAGCATCAACTACCCAAAAGGCAATTTCATATCACTGGTGCAATTGCAGTCATTGAGCAAAGTGAAATTAATAATTTTGAAATTGGTAAAGCAATTAATGTTAGATTGAATCTCAGTGAAAATGGGGTCTACAGGCAAGAGTTTGAGAATTAAAACTAAACTTATGGACTTATTCTGTAAATCGAGGACATATAACTGTTAAGGGAAAAAAATTACCATAGGATTTCTATAGTAAAAAAACTCCCTTTCTTTTTCAGCGTTCTTTTGACCTTCGCTTGTTTCTTTTATTTAGTGGATTACTGGCAGCTAATTAGGTTGTACTGTTGATAATCATCCCAGTCTTGCTGGTACATCTTTATCCAATTTCTTCTTGTTTTAGGGTCGATTTGATTAATTGAACATGCCTCTTTAAGCGACATTCCATCAGCATTTAATAGTTCAATAGTGGTCAATATCTTGAATCGTTCGGCTTGCTTAGCTGCATTTTTAATAGCTTTATTTGCTTCTTTTTGAACTTGTCGTTTTGTCAGTTCATCTGCGCTGACAGTTACCTTCTTACGGGTAAAGCTCATGCTGGTATCAATAGTCGCCCCATCCATTTTAGATTGTAGATAAAGTGCATGAGCCATATCGGGTACGATGATAATACAAGGTTTTTGTTCTTGCTCCGAAGCAATAACACCATTGTTGCGTGATAAGTTTCTAAATGCGATTCGGCAACTAAATTGATAGCAAGCTTCATGGCACTGTTGCGTAATATATGATTTTTCTAATTCTTTTGGGTCTAGATTATTATCAATCGCTAAGCGTTTAATTGCATTTGATTCATCTGGACTAGGCCTTAAATTCGCAAGAAATGCAGCTTTGGTTATTTGGCTGTAGTCATTTTGACCGTGTGCCATAACTTGAACCTTCACTGCTTTACCGTGATTAAGCGCTATTGGCTTTTCACGAGTTTTGTTAGCGGCATAAATATACTCGCTGCCAGCAAAGGTATTAGATACCCAAATGGCAAACTCTTCATGTACTCGTTTGTTGGAACAATTGTTTTCAACCACATTTTTCATGTGTTCATCAGCAAATGAGCCACTGAAGCTACCACCTTTATGTTCAGGGTTATTTTTTATAAATGGGATTATAGTGACTCGCTGAGTGTTGGGATGCTTCACTGGTAACAAGTAACCATTTAACTCAGTGACACATTCAATTTGAATATTGTGAATGGCCAACAATTTTTCAGTAAACAAGCCTTCTAAACTTGCAGATAGTAGCCACGTTTCAGCTGCTGACCTTATATTATTGATAATGCTCAACCCTGTGAAATACTCATAGTTATGCCATGTATATTCTGATTTATTTTTGGTGCTGTGATATACCATTTCTCCGCCATTAGCTAAGTATTTAAGCATTTGAGCTGGTTTGAAATACATTTGTGCGTCTTCGTTTAAAAGATTTTCAGCACGGCTGACAGCATCTTGTTGCCCTTCTGGAACTAAGTGGACGCACTGATAGCCTGCATGCTCACTTGGCTTGTAACTAAGGTAAGGCTGAACTTTAGCCAGAGTATCAGTGCTATTTACTAATGGTACTCGTTGGTATTCAGCAATTAGTGTAGGTAATTCATCGATTATAAGAATACATTTAGAAACTAAATGCGTTGGAATTAAGGCTAATGCTTTGTGACTGGTGAATATGATTTGTGATTGATGGGTAGCATTATAAATCGAACCATTATCTGCGTTTAAAACCTCGATTAATTCCGCTGATACAGAGTTAACGTCATCTTGATTGCTGTCAATTATCCTTTGCCTAATACTAGGGAATTTAACTTTAAATCTAGTGGCAGTGCCTTCAGTGAGGTTATTCGTAACGCTTGCCCAGATTACGATTCTTCTTTGATTGAGTGGGTTAAGTAGGTCAGTGCCTATTTTATTGATAACCGCTTCTGTTTTCCCGCTGCCGCATATGCCTGCAACATGTTTTAATTTTGTCATAGATTTCCTTATCTAAATGATTTGAGTTTATTGATGAACCATCAAGTGTTTAATTAATTACACGCAGTGAACTGGTTTTTGTTACATAGTGGTTGGACTGCATAATTGATATTACGAAGAAAAATGAAAGTTGTTACATAAGGCTGGTGATTTAAGCGATATCAAAACTTGCATGACTTTTACAGTGAATAGGCTTATTACAAGGAAGTAAGGTAGTAATGAAGGGGAAGCTCTGTCAGTGACTTTGGTACAAAACTTGGTACACTGAAGGCTCTTCTCGCGTAGAAACATTATGCTTTATTGCTTGAGACTGTCCGATTGCAGGCCTAGATGAATAACTGTCCAAGACAGGACCCGGCTTATCGGCCAGCTCAACCTTTTAACGTAGAAGGCCTCACAGCAATGTGAGGCCTTTTATGTTTCTGCCTGTGCTACAAACTGTGCCACAAACTGGTACACCTAAAATCCCTTATACCTTCCAGCGTAACGGGGTCTATTACTTGAGGGTTCGTATACCCAAAATCATCCAAGAAAATACCAACCTGCCGCCTATCATGCGGCAAAGCCTACAAACGAAATCCTCAAGAATAGCTATTACGCTGGTTAATAAATTTATTAATCATCTAAATGATATGAGGATTTCTCTCATGGCTAAAAGCATACAAATGAATTTTGCATCTGTTATGACCTTTCATGACAACGGTAAACCGCAAAGCTTAACTAAATACGATTCAGGTAATAATAAGAGTGATGCAGAGAACGCTATTAAGCACTCTGTAGAGCTTGAGAAGCTAAATATTCAACATCGTGTAACGGATGAGTTAGTAAAGCTTGAAGAGGGTGGTATGAGGCTTTCAGAGGCTATAGAGGCTTACAAAGATTGGAAACAAAAGGATACTAAAAAAGGTAAGGCTAAAGGACTTAGTGATAAAGCGGCAAAGGCCCGCTATATCAATTTTGAAATACTTCTTTTGGCTCTAGGTGATAAAGATATAGAGGCTATTTCTGGAGCCGATATTCAGTCAGTAATATCAGTACTTGAGAATATGCCAATACGAAATATCAAACCCTATTGTGATAATAAGGACTTATCAGTGTGGGTATCTGCTGCTAAAACTAGAGAAATCCCAGAAGATGATTTAGTTTCTTCTAAGACGGTGAAGGAGGCTTTTAAGGATTATCAATCGCTATTCTCTACCTTCTTGACTAAAACTAAATTTCTCCTTAAATCAGCTCCGACAGCAGGGTTGAAAGTTGATTTTGAGAGTCAATCCTATGCATGTTTTTCTAATCAACAGATGAAAGATGTTGTTGATTTTTGGGCGAAAAAAGAAGACTCGGATTATAAATGGATAATACTGCTGGGTGCTTATACTGGTGCTAGGAGAGGCGATATTTTTAATTTAAAGCTATCGTCAGTACGTTTTGATGCGGCCTGTAATAGGCATTATTTGTTTATTGAAGGAGGTAAAACAAAAGCTGCTAGAAGAAAAGTGCCAATTCACAACAAGCTAATAGCGATGGGTTTTTTAGACTTTGTTACTCGTTTGTCTACAAATCGAGATCTTGAACAAAAATTATTTAAGAGTTTTAAGACTAGTCACTATATAACTAGTAAGTTTCGTATTTGTTTAGATAGTTTATCCATTCCTAAGATTAATGATGAATTAAGGCGGTACTCGTTCCATAGCTTAAGACATGCCGTTATTACAGAAATGGCAAGTTGTAATGATTACCAACTATTTCAGAGGGTTGTAGGACATAAAATTACAAAGTTAGGAGTATCTAAGATTTATACCTCAGAGTTTAAACTGGAAGATTACTTGCCTGTAATCGATTGTTTAGATTGGTAGGTAAGGGCCGTTAACTAGAATACAATATGTAATTCATATCAACGTGTCAGTTGAACTACGCTGACACGTATTTGGACAGAAATGTGTTAGTGCTAAAGCTCTAACTAATGAGGCTTTAATTAGGAAAAGTATGGCAATCGTATGCTCGATAACGCCGAGTGTAGCAAATCGTGTTGATGCATTTGTTATGCGCTATCTCAAATTAGCCTAGTTAACTGTCAACTTTTGAAGTGATACCATTTTTTCTTCGCTGTGCTTTAATAATTCCAACTCTTTAAAACCCATTTTTTTATGGAATAACAAAGATGCTTCATTTGGTGGCATAACGTCGATTTCAGCAAATACGCAAGGTTTTGAATTATCAATGGCTGAATCTAAAGCATATTGATATAACTTTGAGGCAATGCCTTTGCCTTGGGATTTTTCCGAAATTACGATTCTATCGATGTATAAAAATGAACCATAATTTTCATTGAACCATTGATAATTAATACTTTCATATTCCACATTTTCAATTAGTGCAATCAGAAAACCAACAACATGGCTCTCGTCTTCAATTACAACTGATAATGCAGATATTTCAATTAGCCTCAATAACTTACTTTTATCCATCGGACTTAATACGTCTACGAACTTCTCGTTTAACTCTAAAATCGTATCAATGTCTTTACTTAAAATTTCTCTAATTATCATCATTATCCTTTTTGCGCATAACAGCTTATTCAATAGCAGCACAATAATGTTCCAGGCTGCTCAGTTCAAACTTCAAAGATACCATCGCTAAGTTATTGTTGTAAATCGAATATTTTCGCGAATACGTAAATAACGCTCAAAATACTGCCGGAAAAAGAATGCGTCTTTGTTTACGAGGTCTATATGTAACCCTCCCTTATATC
>NZ_JBFRKH010000049.1:0-22014 GCF_041469265.1 Shewanella sp. 10N.286.51.B2 | reverse complement strand
GAATCCGTTAAGGCTGAGGCTACAAGTTGCTGTTCAAGCAAGTCAGAGGCCGCTAAAGAACAGACAAGTAGTTGTTGTTCAAGTGAGACAACGTCTGCTGCCAGTGAAGAAAGCTGCTGTGCATCAACCCAAGACATGGCGACCGAGCTTAAACAAGAAACTATTCTGTCTCGTATCTTCACTGGACTTAAGTATGCCGCAACCGATTTAGTGCGAGATACGACGTTGTGGTTATTAGTCGGATTATTCTTTGCTGCGTTAGTACAAACCTATGTGCCGACTGACTTTTTAGCAAAATGGGGTGATGGCATTCTCGCTATGCTAGTCATGGTGTTAATTTCAGTGCCTATGTATATCTGCGCCACCGCATCAACACCTATTGCTGCTGGTTTGTTATTAGCAGGGGTATCACCGGGTGCGGTCTTAGTATTCATGATGGCAGGGCCTGCGACTAATATCGCCACATTAGGTGTGGTAGCGAAAGAGTTAGGTAAACGCGCCTTGTTTGGCTACTTAGGCGGCGTATTAGGTGTGGCTTTGGTTGCAGGGATATTGGTTAACTATCTTGTGGCTGAGTTTGGCTTTGTAGTGATGCCGCAAATTGGTGAACACCATGAATTACTCCCTCACTGGTTAGTGCTAAGTTCTGGCATTGTGTTAGCGGTACTAATGGCAAAAGTCGTTTGGGATAAACTGCCTAAAATGAACATAAAACGAGATTGCTGTTCATAAGCTTTGATTGTCCCTTATAAACCACAAAGGCCCTTGAAGGGCCTTTTTTATGTGAGTTATTGCCATTTATAGAGGGCTTGGCCGTAAGAACATCTTAAAGCGCTATTTATATCGGTTTAATGGTCAAATCTAGTCGATATATAAGAAGAAAATAATTAATAATTTAACATTTTTAGCACTCATAAAATTACGAGCTAGATACATTTTGATGCAAACGTTATTAAAAACAGGTATTTAATTGTTTGTTAAATAAGCTGGTTATTATATAAGGAAGTGTTTAATAAGATCTGGATCAAATAATTATCATAAAGAGTTATTTTAATATTTTTTACGGCATTGCGTGTGACGGTTATCACCCTTCGACTTTGTAGAAAAGATTATATTCAAGGTCGGTTTATACCTAATAAGTAGTAATAAGCTACTAGGAGTGATGATGAAACATTTAACGAAACGCAAATTAGCATTCGTTATCGCAGCAGCAATGGGGATTGCGGGTTGTGCTGACGATGGAAAAGATGGACAAGATGGCGCACCAGGTGAACCAGGTCCAGGTCCTAATCCACCAGTGACAGAAGTCAGTGAAGTAACCACTGTTACTATGATCAATCATGCATTAGAAGAAGGTCAAATTCGCTATGAATTTGAAGTAACTAATGAAGACGGTGAATTAGTTAACGGTTTAGCGAAAGCTGAAGCTAAATTTGCTGAAAAAACTGAAAACGGCGTAGTAATGAACCGTGACGGTGCTATCGGCGGTTATACTGATACAACTAAAGAAGGTGCAGTATTAAACGCGCTTGGCGATGGTCATTATGAGTTCATTGCGCCTATGCCTGCAGTAACAACTGCTTCAGAAGGTATTGTTTGGTTGCGAGTTGGCGGTGATGATTCAACTCAAATCGCACGCTCACAACCTATGGTTGTTGCTAAAGCTGATATGGTTCATACAACAACGACTGAAGCTTGTCAGTCATGTCACGTTGACTATGCAGCGTCACACCTTAAACATCCTAGCTACACAGCAATTAATGCTGATGGCGAAGTAGATTTAGTCGGTGGCTGTATGGTGTGTCATAACAACGTATCTCAAGCTGAAGAGAATGGCGGTTACGCAACCAATACATTCCAAAAAATTGGTCATATTAATCATGTGACTCGAACTAAAGATGGCAAAGAAGTATTAGGTTTTGAAAAAGACTTCGCTGTAACTAATTGTTATACCTGTCACGCTGAGCCAGTGATGAACACTAGCATTGCTGGTAACGGTTGTAGCGATTGTCACTCGACTGATATGTCAGAGTCAGCGGCTTTATTATCAGCTAATAGTGATTTTGATGCCCGTGAATTCCATGCTAAATCAGCACTTATTGGCCTAGACGAACGTCAAACAATTCGTGCAGAACATAGCACTTCACTTTCAGCTATCTACATGAATGATCTTGGTAATTACTGTACTGATTTGACTTTATTCAAAGGCGAAGAAGTTTTAGATATTGAAGCATTATATGCTGAAGATGGAACTGGCACTTTAAGTTACGCAAGTACTTATCTTCATGGCTACAACAACAAGTCTATCGTTGGCCGTGAATCACGTAGTTATGAAACGTCTTATAAAGGCGACGGCAGCAAAACCTTCTGTCACGAAACCTTAGATCTACAAACGCCGCAAATCATGGCAAGCTCTCGTGTTACGTTCAATCTTGGTGAAGATGCTGGCTATGATGGCGTATCTTTCACTAGCTACTCACCAGTGGTTGAATTAGCTGATTTATCAAAAGAAACTGATTATGAGCGTCGTCATTCAGTAACTGCTGATAGCTGTACTACTTGTCACAATAATGACACTAACTACCACAAGAACGGTAGTTATGTTGAAGGTGGCTTAGATTGTGTTGCTTGTCATAACAATGGTCAAGATCGTAGTGCTAAGAACTCTGCACCAGGCTTTGGCCCTATGGTTCACAGCATGCACTGGGGTATCGGTAACGAGCTGTCTGGCGCTAAGCAAGATGAAGACGGCAACAATGTGGCTAACTCAGCAGACCGATTAAACGCAGAAAACTGTGTGTCTTGTCATGCTGAAGGTATCTCACTAGCTGAAATTCCTAACCAGTATATGCTTTCTAGAGCATTTAATGGTGGTTCTGTTGGAGTTGCAACAAGCCCAATTACAGCAAATTGTTATGCATGTCATACATCAGCATCAGCATTGAGTCACATGGAGCAAAATGGTGGACAGCTAAATATGAAAGTCCCTACTGGTATTAATGAAGAAGGAAATGATTTTGTTATACCTGGATGGCATACAACACCAACTGCTGAATCTTGTGCAACATGTCATGATACTGGTAAATCATTCGGTATCGACAAGTTCCATAACTTCGAACGTTAATGATTCATTATCGACATAAATGCCCTGCAAGGTTATGTTGATAACAATGATTTAATCGTGAGAGATTAAAAACAAAAGAGCCACTATGACTAGTGGCTCTTTTTTTACGTTTGTGTTGCAAAATTAATGCAATTTAGCGCAACAAATAAGTCATTTTAAAGACGCTTTTAATATTATTGACTAAAAATAATATTCAACTTTTCCGCTAAGCGAATGCCTGCTTGCTGCATTCTTAGCTCCACAGTTGGGGTGTGGTCGAAAATATATTGGAAGCGCAAATCAGGTTGATCATCACGATTTTTTTCTAACTCATACGCGGCATCACGCAAGGCTTTGGATTCATCCGCCCACACATAATAGTTTTGGCCTTGCCAGTCGCTGATATCTTTTGCTGAAATACGACTGATAAATTTAGTGTATTCGGTATAGCTTAATTTTTGATGCTCAATCAGCTTGCTATCCCACACTGAATGCAAATTAGTGTCGTCGCCAAACCACTTCAATTTAACTGAATTACCGCCGCGATCATGGCTGTGACCTACGTGTAATGGCTGATGAATATCGCCGACAAAATGCACATAAAAGGCTAAAGCTTGCCATTTATCTTGTTCAGGTGTAGTGGCGTTTTTTAGTACTTTCTCATACTTTTCAAGACGTTCAATAATATCGCCTTTCGGGTTTCTGGTGACTGTGTCCCAGGTTTTGCCATCGTCAATTGACACATAATGCCAAGGCGATGAGTGATACCAATTTTTGTCTGAACGGATCTCATCAGCCCAAGTAGACATCTGTGCCAGCGATTCACCTTTTGTCAGCTGATTAATCTTTTCTTGAGCGGTTTTGGATAAATTATTTTGGGCAATTTCACCAATAATACGGTGACCTAATTGGCCAAATGCCTGTGCTTGTTGGCTGGCAAAAGCAGATAAAGCTAGTGTGGCACTGATTAACAATATAGCAGGTTTCATTATTATTATTCCATTGGCATTTAAGTAGCTTGGACCTAGTAAACCACTTAAATGAGGTTAGACAGCGAATGATGAAAGTCACTTTTTAGATTAATTTTTTGTGACTAAAGAGCCTACTTTGCGGCTGTTGTTCATGCTTTGTTGTGGATGTTGCGCGAAGTTGACGCTCGCAGTTTAAGTTTTGTTGCTAAATAGTTCAACAATGACATGATTTTGAAACAAATTGGTTATAAACTAGCGCCTGAAGTTTTTACTCTACAAACTTCTTTATAAAGCTAGATTAACTAGTACATAAATAAATATAAAAATATTTCAGGGGTCTGAAAATGTTAAACAATAAAATCAGTCGCTTAGCGCTAGCGACATGCTTTGCTATGGGCGTTTCTCTACCAGCCATGGCCGCAGATACTGCATCAAACATCCGCGGTCAGATTGTTGGTCCTCAAGGAAATGCTGTTACAGATGCAACAATTACTATCATCCATGAACCAACAGGGACTGTAACAGAAGTGTCAGTAGGCGCTGAGGGTCAATTCCTTGCTCGTGGTCTTCGTGTTGGTGGTCCTTATCTGATCAAAGTTGATTCAGGTAAATTTGCTGATGATATAGAGCAAGATTTATATCTAAACGTCGGTGAAACATTACGTTTTAACCGTACTCTGCAATCTGCAGCTGATATGGAACGTATCGGTGTTGTCGGTAATGCTAGTTACTACCGCAGTGCTGGGGCTAACAGCGAGTTTGGTGCAAAAGAAATTGCTAACGCACCAGGAATTAGTCGTGATCTTAAAGATGTATTGCGTCAAAACCCAATGGCTGTAGTCGGCACTGATGGTATCTCAATGAGCGTAGCGGGTATGAACCCTCGCTTTAACACCTTCGTTGTCGATGGTATTTCTCAAAATGATGATTTCGGCCTTAACTCAAATGGTTATCCGACTCAACGCTCACCCATCTCAATTGATGCAGTAGAAAGTGTTGCATTGAATGTTTCTCCTTATACAGCACGATTAGGTGGCTTTACTGGCGCGCAGATTAATGCGGTAACTAAGTCTGGTACTAACGAAGTTTCAGGTACCGTTTTTTACGAAATGACCAATGACAGCATGGCTGGTGAAGGTCTTACTCGCGCAGATGAAGATGGTGTTCGTGAAAAGGTAGAACAAAAATTCGAAGAAAAAACCTTTGGAGGCACCATTGGCTTCCCAATCATCAAAGATAAACTGTTTTTCTTTGGTTCTTATGAAAGCTTTGATGCGCCAAAATCTGCTGAATGGGGACCTGAAGGAGCTGGTTTTGGCAACAACTCTGACATAACAGAAGCCGAATTGCAGCGTGTGAGAGATGCAGCAGCAAGCATTTACGGTCTAGAAAATATTGGTGCTTACGATAAAACCCCTCAAGAAGAAGATAAGAAAATTCTGGCTAAAATTGACTGGAATATTAACGACGATCACCGTGCCAGTTTTACTTATCAAAATACCAAAGGTAACTTAACTAACAACTTAGCAAGCAACTCAAGCAGCATTAAGTTATCAAGCACTTGGTATAACAAAGAAGAAATCTTAGAAACGTACGCTGCTAATTTATACAGCGACTGGACTGAAGATTTCAGTACTGAAATTAAAGTGTCATACAAAGATACCACTTCAAACTCAAACACCATTGATGACCTAGGTATTGGCCAAGTTGAAGTACAAACTTACTGGTTCCCAAATGCTGATGAACCATGGAAAAGCTTTGGTTCAGGCGACAAAATTACCTTTGGTACTGATAAATCACGCCAAGCTAATGAGCTAAATAACCAAAATTTAGAAATGCGTTTTGTTGGTGATTACTACTTAGGTGATCATGAAATAGGCTTTGGTGTGCAATACAATAAAATTGAAGTATTCAATTTGTTCGCACAAAACGTATCGGGTAATTGGAGTTTCAAATCAATTGAAGACTTTGAGCAGGCCATTGTTGATGACTTCTTTTATTCAAATGCAAAGTCAGGCAATCCAACAGACGTAGCTGCAGAATTTAATATGAGTACTTTAGCGTTGTTTGCTGAGGATACTTGGAATATTAATGACGACTTAGAAATGACCTTTGGCTTACGCTACGAAACCATCAGCATGTCAGACTCACCTGCATTGAATGATAACTTTGTTGAACGCTATGGTTTTGCCAACAATGCTACTTTTGATGGCAAGGATATCTGGCTGCCACGTATCGGTTTAACTTATATCCTATCAGATGACGTGAAGTTGCGCGGTGGGGTGGGTCGTTATAGCGGTGGTTCACCAACGGTATGGATGTCTAACAGTTTCTCAAATGATGGTAATAGCTTACTAACATATGATGGTGGCTGGGATAACGCATGGGGCACGCCGGACTTTGGTGATGTACCAAGTGACGCACAAGATGGTTTAGTGGGCGGCGATGGTAACACTAACTCATTAGATCCTGATTTCGATTTACCTTCTGATTGGCGTGCAAGCATTGGCTTTGATAGCACCTGGGACTTCGGTGCACTAGGTCAAGATTGGTTCTTTGGTGGTGAATTCTTATATATCCAAAAAGAAAATGATGTTGCTTGGGTTGATCTCGCACGTCGTGAACTGAAAACGGATGATACTGGCCGCGTTATTTATGAAACATGGGACCCATTAGCTAACAATGGTGTTGGTGGAAACACTGACCGTTATGACTTGATGCTGACCAATGCCGAAGAAGATGGCACCAGTAAAACGTTATCTTTTACCTTAGCTAAGAGTTGGGATATGGGCCTGAATATGCGTGCTAGTTATGCATATAACTCAGTAGATGAAGGTAACCAAGGCTCATCTTCAACAGCCACTTCTAACTACCAATACACACCTGTTCAATCTGATCGCAATGGTACCTCTATGGGTCCTGGTTACTATGAAACGCCACACCGTTTCACTGTTAGCCTAGGTTATGAAACTGAGTTTGTTGCTGGTTATGCATCTAGCTTCAATATGTTCTACGAAGCCCGTGAAGGTAACCCGTTAACTTGGGTGCTTGGCTCTTATAAAGACGGTGGTTTCGGGGATCAAAGTGCGTTTTATGGTTCTTCATACTATCTACCTTATATACCAACGGACGCGGATGATCCGTTAGTAGAATATAACGGTTTAACGTACGAAGAGTTCAAGAAGGCGATTGATGAAATCGGTCTGAGTAAGTACGCAGGTGGTATTGCAGGTAAGGGTACTAGTAACCAACCATGGGTACATCAATTAGATTTCCGTTTCACTCAGGAACTACCAGGATTTATGGATGGGCATAAAGGTATTTTATACTTTGACGTGAAAAACGTACTTAACCTGATGAATGATGATTGGGGCCGTGTAGAAACACAAAGCTATGGTAGTAAGAAGTTGGTAGACCATAATTATAACCCAGAAACGGGTGTTTACTCTTACTCAGTGCCTTACGGGCAAGATGGGTTAGAGACTGACAATTACAATAGCTATGACGTAAACAAGTCTACTTGGCAGTTAAAAGTTGGCGTTAAATACAAGTTCTAAATTGAGCTAATTTAACCGATAAAATACCGAGCTTTGGCTCGGTATTTTTTTGCCTGAAATTCACCAGTTAATCCACTTATTTAATCATGCTAGACTGCGGCCATAGAGATCAATTTTTGGTGGGTAGTTATGTCGTTACTAAATTCAATGCACTGGAAGCTATTGAGCTTTAATGAACTCAGCCTTGATGAGTTGTATGAGCTATTAAAACTCAGAGTCGATGTGTTTGTGGTAGAGCAAAACTGCCCTTATCCCGAGCTTGATGATAAAGACCGATTACCGCAAACCAAGCATTTGTTAGGAATGAATCAGCAAGGTGAACTCATTGCGTATACGCGAATTTTAGCGGCAGGTGTGAGTTATGATGAAGCCAGTATTGGCCGAGTGATTGTGGCAGAAAAGGGCCGTGGACATGGTATTGCACATGCGTTAATGCAGCGCTCAATTAATGTTGTTAAAACTCAGTGGCCGCAAACCAGCATCCAAATAGGCGCGCAACAATATCTCAGCGATTTTTATCAGCAGCAGGGCTTTATCTTAAATTCAGAAATGTATCTTGAAGACGGCATACCGCATATCGATATGCTACTTAATTTACAAAATAACTAGTCATTTAAGACTGCTATAGGAACAGTTTATTTAGTTTGTATTAGCGTATTTATATTATCAGTATTAAGGAAAAATAATGTCAGATTTTATCATCAATAATACCCGTATCGTCTGTGTTGCTCAGTTTGTTGCTAAAGAAGGTAAACGTGATTTACTGGTTGAAGCTCTTGCTAAGCTGATCCCAGCGACTCGCCGAGAATTAGGCTGTATTCGCTACGAGTTAAATATCAGTTTAGATGATGATAGCAAAGTGGCCTTTGTGGAAAAATTTGCCGACAGAGCAGTATTTGATAAACATAATGCGACTGATTATATTCAAAATTATTTCCATAATGTTATGCCTGAGCTTGTTGAGTCACATAAGGTTGAAGTGTTCAATGAAGTGATTGCTTAAGCATTAAACTGATTAGCAAAATGAAAAAAAGAGTGCGAGTGCACTCTTTAAATTATTTCGATTATACGATGATAGCTTTGTTAATCGCTAAGTTTAATGGGGCTTAGGTAATTCCCTTAAGGTTAAATTAGGGTGTAAATTTAACTCACCTTCATGGTCAATAATGGCGATGTCATCTTGCTGAGAAATTACAGCCAGAGGGCCTTCTGGCATGCTTCTCACAAAAAGCAATCTGTAACCAAAGCGGTTTAAATCGTATAGGGCAACTTTTTGATCTGCAGTCAGCAACTCCCAATGCTCTTCATGAGAACGAGGGTTTTCACGTCTTTCACTGAGCTGATATGCGACTTGATTCATAAATCAATTGGCCTGAATAATTATTTTTATTAATCGACTATAAACAAGCAAAATGATCAATTCAAACGTTTTATTGCAAAAAATAGAATGAAAAACAATCTTAACGAGTGTTTTTAATACAAAAACTGTCATTGATAGGGATTTAGAGGTTATTTAGATGATTCACTATATTGAACCGGTTTATCGACCACCATCAGAGTGGAAGTCGCTGATATTGCAGGTGACCAATGGTTGTAGCTGGAACCAATGTTCCTTTTGCGATATGTATACCCAAGAGCAAAAAAAATTTCGCGCCCACAAAGTCGATGCTATTGAGCAAGATATTCTCAGCGCTGCCGCTTCAGGGGTACCAATCTCTAGAGTGTTTCTAGCTGATGGTGATGCAATGACGTTGCCGTTTAAGCGCTTAAAAGAAATCTGCCAGCTGATTAATAAACATTTACCCAGTGTCACTCGCATTAGTAGTTATTGCTTACCGCGTAATTTAACTAACAAAACCGTTGAACAGTTGGCGGAGCTTAAAGCCTTAGGCTTGTCTTTACTTTATATCGGCTGTGAAAGTGGTGACGATGAAGTGTTAACCCGTATCCAAAAAGGCGAAACCTTTGAATCCTCTTTAGCTGCTTTAAGCAAAATAAAGCAAGCCGGGATCAAGTCATCAGTGATGATTTTAATGGGGCTAGGGGGCAAGGCGCTTTCTATTCAGCACGCTAAGGCATCTGCAGAGTTGATGAATCAAGCTCAGCCTGAGTATTTATCTACCTTGGTGGTGACATTGCCATTGGGGACCGAGAGAATGGATCAGGCATTTGATGGTGATTTTGTGTTGCCCGATCAACTGGGGCTGTTGACCGAAATGCAAACTTTGTTATCGGGCCTTACACTGGAGAAAACTATTTTTCGTTCTGATCATGCCTCAAACTATTTAGTGCTGAAAGGCGTTTTAGGCAAAGATAAGCCGCAATTACTGGCTCAAGTAGAACAAGCGATTAAAGGCAGTATTCCGTTACGCCAAGAATGGCAGCGGGGCTTGTAATTAACAGTGCCAATTGTGGTATCACAATTGGCACAGAGCTTATCGAGTATGTTTTTAAGGCTTATTGCTATTGACTCTATTCTTCGGCTACCGCCGTCATTAAGGCATTTTTGAAATCATTGACCCAGTGACGATAAACCGTTTTAACATCACCCCAATTGAATACTTGGGTGTTTTGACGCCATTGATCAAAGCCCACACTGCGATCAGCCGCTTTGGCTAACACTTCACCGCTTTGTCCATCTTTAAGTACCGCCAATAACACCATTGAGCCTGAGTTCTGCGTATAAGTTTTTCCCATGGAATTATAGCTTCGGCGGGATTTTTCAATTGGCGCGCTTAAGCGGATATCGGTTACAGCGGTTTCAATCACTAAGGTGTTAGGACCTTTTTCTGTGACTAACTCAAAGGGCTGCTCACTATTGAACACATCGCTAACGGTTTTACTAAATTGCAGCGCCATTTTATCAAGGGACTCTTGGGGTAAGTCGTAGGTGGCATTAGGCCCTTCAGTTTGTTTATTAATTCGAGGCGCTCGATAACCTTCAGGATGATCATTGGTGACTTGGGTCGGTTCAAAGTACAGTTTGGTATATTGGCGCCAATTTACATCGGGTCTTGCGTACGATAAGGCCAGTCTGGAGTTATCGACTTTAACTAAACCTTCTTTGGTTATTTCAGCGTCCGGTCCTTGTTGCAGGCTGGCAGGCCCCGATGCACAGCCCATGAGAGTGAATGCTATCAAGCAAATTAAGGGGCTAGCAGTTAAATAAGTCTTGCGCATATAATCAATCCATTAATGTATATTGTGCTAATAAATATGGCAGCTATCACTGCAGAGTCAATAATAGATTTAGCGCTCAGAGTCAGTGTTTGAATTATGGCTTTTGGTTAAACAAGACTAAAAATAGAAGGTTTATGAGCATGAGTTCAAACATGGATATTCGAGTCGATGATTTGTCTGGCGTTGAGGTGGCGGCACTATTAAATGAACACTTGCAGGACATGTACGCCACGTCGCCAGCAGAAAGTGTCCATGCGCTAGATTTAACCAAACTGCGCCAAGATGATATTACCTTTTGGACTGTGTGGGAAAATCAGCAGCTACTTGGCTGCGGCGCAATTAAACAATTAACTGCCAGCCACGGTGAAATAAAGTCGATGCGGGTTGCTAATGCACATCGCGGTAAAGGTGTTGCTAAGCACTTACTGCAACATATGCTAGCGTTTGCTAAATGTCAGGGTTATGAGAAGTTAAGCCTAGAAACCGGCTCAATGGATTTTTTTAAACCCGCAAGGCAATTGTATCAAAGCTTTGGTTTTGACATTGGCGATAAGTTTGCTGATTATGATAATGACCCTAGCAGCCTATTTATGCATAAAACCTTAACGGCCTGAGTAGTATTGAGCTGACGAAGAGGCAGGTTATGCCTCATCTTGAAAGATATCTTCAATGGTTAGCCCAAAAAGGCGCGCCGCTTTAAATGCCAATGGCAAACTTGGATCAAACTTTCCTTTCTCAATAGCATTAATAGTCTGTCTAGAAACGCTCAGTAACTCTGCCAGTTGTGCTTGGGTTAAGTCCCGTTCTGCGCGAAGTACTTTTAATCTGTTTTTCATCGGTACTTCCTATTGCCTAAAATTATCCCCACCATGTAGGTCAAACTCATGATGATGACTAAGTGAGATATCTCTGCATGAGCATTAATCAGCCCTGTGGTGTCGAGCGTTGAATAACTGATGCCCACAATTAATCCGACGCCTAAACTCAGCCCCATGGCGTTAAGCTGAATTTTTTGTTGTAGTTCATCAAGGGAAGCTAGGTGTTTTTTATTAGCGAAAATCATCCCGATACCGACCAAAAAATTAAATCCAATCGCAGCGGCGGTAATGATGTCATGTTGCGACCAAATAAACATTGGACCAAAAGTCGATATCGCGAGTGTGATGACCCATGCAGCGGTCCATTTGGCTAAACGATTGCTGTTAACGTTATTGCACTTTTTCCAATCATTTTCTGTTGAGTTAGGTGTATTCATAAATCATTCCTTTCAAGTTAGCTTGTCTTTAAGTAAGGTAAACTTGACCTAACTATGTAACTAAAAATTACTCATGTCAAGTTTTGATGACATTTAGTAAGCAAATGGTGACTTTTACTGATGACTATAACGGTGACAATATAAAGCTGAATTCAGCCAGTTATTATATAAACTGGCTGAGAATACTTAGATATTTTACGTTGAAATAACGATTGTTTACTTAGCTTTTAGCATTCGCCTGAAGACATATTTTACGGGCTAAGCTACTGCTGCAAATGTATTTCTCTTACAGGACATGGAATGGTTATATCAGCTGATTTAAGCGCTTTGATTATGGCTAAATTCGCTTGGTACTTGTCTTCAAAATAGCTATTGGTTGGCACCCAATAACGCACACCGATTTCCATCCCGATACTGTTGAAATCATTAATGCCCACTTGTGGAGTGCGCGTTTGGCTGACGCCTCCATGGCTCATGACAGCATCTGAAATCAATTTAATCACTTGCTGGGGATCGGTTTGATAATCAATATTAAATTGAGTGTCGACTAGCTTATATTCATGAGAGTTATGCAGTATTTCACCGACAATATGTTTATTAGGGATACTGATTAACTCGCCTTCTTCATTGGTTAATATGGTTAAGCCGAGCTGAATTTGTTTTACCACTCCAGCCACACCTTTAATTTCAATGGTGTTACCAATAACAAAAGGTCGGGTAACAATAATGGTGACCCCAGCAGCATAGTTGGCCAGCATCCCCTGAAGTGCTAAACCTGCACCTAATGATGCGGCACCAATTGCGGCCACCATTGGGGTGACGCTAATACCGAGTTTCCCTAGCGAAATGATCGCCACCATCGCAATGATGCAAATCCTCACCAGATTGGAGACAAAATTGCCCAAGGTGACATCAATATCGTGCTTTTCGAATTGGCTAACAACGAAGTTCGATACTTTATTCGCTATCCAGATACCGATAAGTAAGATGATGACAGCGCCAACAATTTGAAAGCTGTATTGCACAATAAATTCAGTAAGAAGGTCGTAGACATTCTGTATTTGCTGCAGTTCTTGATCTAAGCTTGTTTCATTCATGATGATGTTCTTATTTTTGACGAATTAACAGAGAAATAATGCGTGATATTCCAATGGTAATAAAGTCATTTTTGCAATTAATTAACACTTATTGCTGTCGCTACTTTATTGTTGAAGCCTCTGTTATTGCGAATAATTAAGTCTGTATTAATCCGTGAGGTGCATCATGATTCTAATCCAATGTAATAAAGTCGAATCACAGATTCGAGTATAGTGAGTTGGCTATTTTTAATTTAAGACCTTATTAGCAAAAATGCCCAAACAATTTGTCATTTCAAATAAGGGCTTATCACTTAATTCAGGAAAATAACATGAAAGCGCTTTTATTTGCAGTTAGTGTACTTTTTATGGCTTCAGCACAGGCGAATGTGTTTGTCGTGAATGATAAAATTGAGCCAATTACCTTAGAAGATCAATTTGAACAACCGCTAGTGGTTAATGAGCAAACTCAAGTGGTTTTGTTTAGTCGCGGCATGAAAGGTGGCGAATTCATTCAAGCGGCATTAGAAGCAACAACAGCAGAGCAGCAACCTGCAAACTTGGTGTATATTGCTGATATCAGCGGTATGCCATCATTGATTGCTCGCTTTGTGGCTATCCCCCAAATGAAGGATTTACCGTTTGCTATGGGGTTAGATCGTGAAGGCGATGCAACTGCAAACTGGCCTACTGAAGAAGATATGGCCACTATGGTGACCCTAGATAAGTTAACCGTTGTTAGCATCGAGAACTTTGATTCAAACGAAACCTTAATCAAAGCACTTAGCGCCGTAAAATAACTGCTCTCGCTAAACAGATGGTTTACATGAGCCAACAAAAAGGACGCTTCAAGCGTCCTTTTTTGATCGCCAATATTGGCGATTAATACGCAATAGCCATTACTGCTTTTGCAGCATGGTAAAAATTTCTTCTTTTAAATGCAGCTTCTTTGATTTTAGTATTTTTAGCTCTGGGGTGCTATCGCTACTGTAATGCTGCTCATGATGTTTTATCTGCTCATCTAGCTGATTATGTTCATCAAAAATCTTTGAGAAATGGGCATTTGAGGTTTTAAGTTTACTGATTAGCTCACGGTACTCTGGAAACATCGACTTACTCCTTTTATCTAATGTTAACTACAAATTAGCGCTACTTGGCTGTAGGTAATGTGACCGGGATCAATAATTAATTGATTGCCCCAAAAACTTTTTAATCAACTAAAATTGGCTATTTAGCCTTTGCTGATTTATGGTGCTGTAAATTAGTGATGTTAGTTACATTTGTAATTTTTAATCATCACTCGAATGTTTAATAACAGAATTTATGTGACCCAGTTAACCTTCATAGCGTGGCTTGTGGGTTACAGTCGTCACAATTAGAATGATATCTTCAAATATGAAAGGGGTTTTCAATATGGCCGACGTATTTCACCTAGGATTAACCAAGCAAATGCTTGATGGCGCAACCTTAGCGATTGTTCCAGGGGATCCTGAGCGCGTTAAGCGCATCGCCGAATTAATGGAAAATGCGACTTTTTTAGCAAGTCACCGTGAATACACCAGCTATCTTGCTTATATTGATGGTAAAGCGGTTGTCGTATGTTCAACAGGTATTGGCGGACCATCAACATCTATCGCAGTAGAAGAGTTAGCACAACTAGGTGTGACGACTTTCTTACGCGTTGGTACCACTGGCGCGATTCAACCACATGTAAATGTCGGTGATGTTATTGTCACGCAAGCTTCAGTGCGCTTAGATGGCGCCAGTTTACACTTTGCCCCACTTGAGTTTCCAGCGGCTGCTAACTTTGACTGTACTACCGCTATGGTGGCAGCATGTCGTGACGCAGGCAAAGAGCCTCATGTGGGTATCACAGCATCATCTGATACATTCTACCCAGGCCAAGAACGTTACGATACGGTCTCAGGACGTGTAACCAGCCGCTTTGTGGGCTCAATGCAAGAGTGGCAAGCTATGGGCGTACTGAATTACGAAATGGAGTCAGCAACGCTATTTACTATGTGTGCAACACAAGGCTGGCGCGCAGCGTGTGTTGCTGGGGTTATCGTTAATCGTACCCAGCAAGAAATTCCTGATGAAGCCATGATGAAGAAAACCGAAGGCAGCGCGGTTGCAATTGTGGTTGCAGCTGCGAAAAAACTATTAGCTTAATATATTTAACTAATTGAATATAAAGGTGCTTAGGCACCTTTTTTATTACCTTCTTTTTATTGATTTATCCGATTTTTATACAGTTACTGCTAAGCTTTAGCAATGAAATATGATTGCAATATCATCAATATCCTGTATTGTTGACATAATATGTCGTGATATTGACGACCAATATATGGGTTAAAGAGTGCCCATATCCTGTGCTTGAGGTAGCACCACTATTACCACTGTGTAGTAGTTATCAATTTAAAGTTATCAGCTCTATAAAACCTTATCCAAGTTCGGGTTTTATAGCTTAAAGGAACATATGATAACGTTTTTACAGGGGGGTATATGGAATTTTCTAATCCAACCAGTATCTGGTTAATCGTCGGTATAGGGCTGATGTTGTCGGAAATTATTGTTCCCGGTGGCATCGTCATTTTATTAGGTGCAGCCTGTGTCATTGTGGCCGCAGCCTTATTTACCGGTATCGTCGATGGCACCGCGCAAAGCTTCACTTTATGGTTTATCACCTCAATGGTTCTATTGCTTAGTTTTCGCCATATCACCCAAAAAATGATTGGTGGTGACAAGCATGTGGATAATACCGATGAGGAAATGGATTTATATAATCAAGTTGTCACAGTTAAAGCTGATATTGGCCCGGGTGAAAAAACCGGTCGGGTGTTGTTTTCTGGTACTGAGTGGTCAGCACTAGGGGATGGCACTGAAATAAAAGCAGGCACTAAAGTGCGAATTATTTGCCGAGATAATATTGCCTTAGTGGTTGAGCCATATGCAGAAACTGAGTTAATGGGCGAAAGCTTCACTGATAAACAAGATTAGTCACAAAATAGCAGAATTAGGTTTTATTGATTTGGTCACCACACAGAGTGCCAACTGAGTAAAGGAATTAAGTCATGTATAGGGGGCTACGCTACCTGAACATGTTTTGCAAAAGGAAGGGGACATATGTTTGAACTAACCATAGCCATTTTATTTATATTTTTTATCTTATATAAATTGATGTTGATTGTACCGATGCGAGAGGTCAATGTGATTGAGCGCTTAGGTAAATTTAGAACCGTATTACAACCAGGGTTTCACTTTTTAGTGCCATTTGTTGATCGGGTAGCTTATCGCCACGATACTCGTGAAGAAGTACTAGATGTACCACCACAAAGTTGTATTTCAAAAGATAACACCCAGCTGGAAGTTGATGGTTTGGTCTACCTTAAAGTGATGGATGGCAAGTTAGCCAGTTACGGTATCGAAAATTACCGTAAAGCTGCGGTTAACCTCGCGCAAACCACCATGCGTTCAGAAATTGGTAAATTGACCCTATCGCAAACCTTTTCAGAGCGTGACAGTTTGAACGAGTCTATTGTTCGTGAAATTGACAAAGCGTCAGATCCTTGGGGCATTAAAGTGCTTCGCTATGAGATTAAAAATATCTCCCCATCAATACACGTGATCCACACCCTTGAAAAACAGATGGAAGCTGAGCGTAGAAAACGGGCTGAAATCACTTTAGCCAATGCTGAAAAAGACGCCATGATTAATATCTCTCAAGGTGAGCGCCAAGAGGCCATTAACCTCTCAGAAGGGCAAAAGCGAAAACGCATTAATGAAGCGATTGGCTCTGGCCAAGAAATTACCATTATTGCCAAAGCGAAAGCTGAAGGCATGGATATGATTTGCACCGCACTGGCTAACCAAGGTGGTAACGATGCGATGAATATGATGCTGAAAGAGCAGTTTATTAGCCAAGTGGGTGACATTTTAACTGAAACACAAGTCTCAGTGGTGCCTGCTGAAATGGCCAAGTTAGAAGGCTTCTTTGAAGGGATGGAGCAAGTGACCCATGCCGTAACTAACAGCCCAGTAAAAGGAGCACGCTAATGTTGAATGGAATTGATACCGATTTAATTGTTATGGGTATTTGGGGGGTGATTTTTGTTATTTTTGTGCTGAAATTATTCCAATCTATCCGCTTAGTACCCACTAAGTCAGCTTACATTGTTGAGCGACTAGGTAAATATCACAGCACCTTAGATGCCGGTTTTCATGCTTTAGTGCCTTTTGTTGATAAAGTGGCCTATATCCATGACCTAAAAGAAGAAACTATCGATGTGCCACCGCAAGAGTGTTTTTCTAGCGATGAAGTTAACGTTGAAGTAGACGGCGTCATTTATATCTCGATTACCGATCCCGTTAAAGCCAGTTACGGCATAACGGATTATCGTTATGCAGCGATCCAATTAGCGCAAACCACCACACGTTCAGTCATTGGTACCTTAGATTTAGACCGCACGTTTGAAGAGCGCGACATTATCTCGGCCAAGGTCGTACAAGTGCTGGACGAAGCTGGCGCGATTTGGGGGATTCGAGTGCATCGTTATGAAATTAAAAACATTACCCCACCAGAAACCGTTAAAAATGCCATGGAAATGCAGGTTAATGCTGAGCGTGAGCGCCGTGCATTATTAGCCCAAAGTGAAGGTGACAAGCAGAGTAAAATTAACCGCTCAGAAGGTGTGATGGCTGAAACCATTAACCGCTCAGAGGGTGAAATGCAGCGCCGTATCAATGAGGCTGAAGGTAAAGGCGAAGAGATTTTAACGCTTGCTAAAGCCACTGCAGAATCCATTGAGCGCTTGGCGGTAGTGATCTCTAAACCCGGCGGTCAGAGTGCCTTAAGACTGCAGTTAGGTGAACAATACCTCAAACAGCTTGATGGCTTAAAAGATAAAGATAACCGTGTGGTGTTACCCGGCAATATGATTAATTTTGATTATTGGATGGATAGCATGGGTCTGGAAGATAATAAGAAAGCCAAATAATTGTTTAGTGGTAAAATTTAATTAAAAGAGGCTTGGCTAGAGTATACAGTAAAAACCATGTTCATTTGCGCGTGAGTGAGTGACAAGCCTTTACTGGCAATGCTTCTTGTGACATTTAAAGCGTACACACTATGTATATTGGTGTGTACGCTTTTTATCCCTGAAGGCTTAGCAAGGCGATGGCATCACTGCGTGAAAACCATCACCCTGCCAAAAGGGTATTTAAGGGACATGATGGTAAAGTAAAATAATAAAGCCACTCCTTACGCTCGCACAGCTCACTACTCGCTAGGCATTTATGATTTTTCTTGACCACCCGCTGAAACACGTTTCTGGACAAAAGCGTGTTAGTGACTTTGCTAAATTAGAAATTTGAAATCGGCCTTGAATCACTTTATTGAATTCGAAGACCGTTTAGAAATGTATACTTTAAGCAGGCAGTTACGCAGAATCTGTTACAGGGTCTGCCAGACGAGCTCTAAAGATTCTCATAATATTCATAGCAAATCATTTTTAATTGTTAAGAGTAAGGAATAATAAGCAATTGGCGTTTCAATCATTCCTAATGAGTACCCTTTATTTAGCAAGATTAATTCCTTCCTTGCTTGATAACAATCCTGTATGTCGACGAGTTTTGACTTCTCGGCACCGTCTATATGCTCTCTTCCTTTGCATTCTCTACTGAAACGTTTTAATTCTGACCTTACAGATGAGTTTAAATGCTCGCTGATAGTTTCACCTCCCTTAGGAATTAAATATGACTGTCCTTTTGCTGATAATTCGGACTTTAAACTTCCTATTTTTTCTCGGTGGGTTTGCACGGAGCTTTTTCTAAAGGCATCGCCATTACCCGACGGCAAAATTTCCAAGTTTAGCTTTTTCCAAACTTCTGGTTGGTTAATTACTACCTTTTCGATGCTACGGTCACTATTTAGTAGAGTGAAAAGTTCACCATTCATTGGGTGCTTAACAACAAACTGATGCTCGAACCAGTGCGCCTTATTGGCATGATCTATTTCAAAAATAGCATGGTTATTAGTGCTTTTTACATCGTAACTAGAGCCATTTCTAAACCTAATATCAGTAGCTAAACCATCAGAATTAATACTAAAGGAACTAATATTATTCAGGTACAAGTCTTTAATTGGTGTGAGAAATTGTTGAAGATCTCTAACGGATATTAGAATGTCCTTTTTACTATTAAAGTTTCCAATTCTAATAAATTCATACCTACTGCCATCTTTAAAGTGTAACTCACCAGTTGGGCCATTATATCCGGTATATTTTGTAAAATGATCTTTTCTCTTTAAGTCAAACTCTGCTTTTAGTTTTTCTTTTTTTAGGTGAGTTTGAGTATTAAAGATGTGCCAATTATCACTAATTTGGATTTGAGCAAGCTCAACATTATTTGAATCTATGCAAGTATATACTTCAGCCACTTCCTTTTTAATACTTGTAGAAGAAGTTTGTAAACTAAAACCATTTGATTTGCAAAAATCTGAGAAACCTTGAAGAAATGCTTTGCTATTTACTTCTTTATACTCACTACCTGCACCGCCTGTGTAATGGTAATTGTGTGAGTCACCATAGAAATCTTTAAAGTTCGGTTTTATCCAAACGTCATAGAGTCTTTCAAAGTCTCCTTGCGCTTCTTTTTTCTTAATATCGTCAAGGTAGAGAACTACATTCTCAATAGCAAGAGATTTTGCTGGTTCTAATGTCGAATGAGTCGTTGACTTACAGCCGCTTAACAGAATACTAATGCAGATAGTTAAAGGTAGGATGGTTTTATTATTCATTTTTTTCCTTTTGTAATTATTTTTAATCATTATAAACTCTTAACCAAATGATATTAAAAGCTTAAATTAAGTCACGAGCTTTAGATTCGCCTGCACTTTCCAATAGATAACTAATTTTACATAAAATAATCTTTTTTACTATCTATGAGAGGTGAATTGGGTGGTTTTTAATGTTTTTAAAATTAATAAAAAATGCGACTCGATATAACGTATCCGTCCGATGATCACCACCTAGCTGTTACTAACCTTCCATTGTAACAGCTTTTCAATGTCAGGTTGTGGTTGGCACAACTCGTCTAAACAAGCCATCACATAATCAAACGGAATAAGGCCATTGGCTTTGGCGGTTTCTATGATGCTATAGAGTGCAGCCCGTAGGATGCGTTAAAGAATGAAACCCATCAATGGCGGAAGATGCGCTTCGTTTCACTCAGCGTCATTCTACAAAAGAGCCGTATCTATAAATTGAATTTGCCAGAGATTATTCACATAAACAAAAATTTGCCTGAGAAATTAAGTGGCTGTCACGAAGCGGGGCATAAACGGTTTAGAGTGACCTTTTTAAACTGTTGTTGGACATTTCTGAGTGATTAAATAGCGATGGTGAAGATTGTTTAGATTAGATACAACTAAGTGACTTCAATGCCACTCAAAAAAAGTTGAGACAATGAGGCTTTTAGTTAACATATTTTTTCAATACTTTAGATCAAAAAGTGTCAACCTATCCGTGTTTGAAGTCACCCATAAAATAGCGTTTGTTAGTGAGCAATCTCGTTAAAAACAATATATTTAACAATGTATTAGAGCTATTTTCGTCATGTTGCCCGTGCCAATGTCACCCATAAAATAGCGTTTGTTAGTGAGCAATCTCGTTAAAAATAATATATTTAACAATGTATTAGAGCTATTTTGCGTCATGTCGTCCGTGCCAATGTCACCCATAGCGTTTAGATAATTAGAACTGAACATTGTCATGTCGTTCGTGGCAATGTCACCCATAAAACAGCGTTGGGTAGTTTCGTTAAAATAATCTATTTAACAATGTATTAGGGCTATTTTTCGTCATATCGTCCGTGCCGATGTCACCCATAGCGTTTAGATAATTAGAGCTGAACATTGTCATGTCGTCCGTGGCAATGTCACCCATAAAACAGCGTTGGGTAGTTTCGTTAAAAATAATCTATTTAACAATGTATTAGGGCTGTTTTGCGTCATATCGTCCGTGCCGATGTCACCCATAAAGCAGCGTTGGGTAGTTTCGTTAAAAATAATCTATTTAACAATGTATTAGGGCTATTTTGCGTCATATCGTCCGTGCCGATGTCACTCATAGATTTATGTGATCGAGTCGGTCGTGTGCGTAAGTTCTCCAAGCTAGATGTTACCCATAAAGTAACTGTTCAAGATAGTTTGAAAAATACAAAATAGGTATTATTTACATGCAGTTAGCATTGAAAGTGTCAACCTGTCCGAGTTTAATGTCACTCATGTTTTTTTGTGATCGAGTAGGTCGAGTGCGTAAGTTGTCTAAACTATATGTCACCATTAGGCGTCAATTGTCCAAGCTGGATGTCACCCTTAGGCGTCATTTGTCCAAGTGAGATGTCACCCTTAGAATGGCGACTTAAGATGATTTAAAGTGTGGAATGACTATTAGTTACATACAGTTAGCGCAAAATTATCAGCCAGTCCGAGTTTAGTGTTACTCATAAATTTTTGTGATCGAGTCGGTCTTGTGCGTAAGTTGTCCGAGTTTAATGTCACCCTTATGTGTCATTTGTCCAAGTGAGATGTCACCCTTAGAATGGCGACTTAAGATGATTTAAAGTGTAGAATGACTATTAATTACATACAGTTAGCGCAAAATCATCAGCCAGCCCGAGTTTAGTGTTACTCATAGATTTTTGTGATCGAGTCGGTCTTGTGCGTAAGTTGTCCGAGTTTAATGTCACCCTTATGCGTCATTTGTCCAAGTGAGATGTCACCCTTAGAATGGCGACTTAAGATGATTTAAAGTGTGGAATGACTATTAGTTACATACAGTTAGCGAAAAATCATCAGCCAGTCCGAGTTTAG
>NZ_JBFRKH010000048.1:19052-45407 GCF_041469265.1 Shewanella sp. 10N.286.51.B2 | reverse complement strand
GTCTTCGTTATATTAGAAGTGAAACAATATGTCCGGGTCCCCTTCGTCTAGAGGCCTAGGACACCGCCCTTTCACGGCGGTAACAGGGGTTCGAATCCCCTAGGGGATACCACAATTTTAAAATTATTGATTTATTTCGATAGTTTAAAACAAGCGTTAAATCTTAGCCTACAGGATTTAATGAGTATTCACTCTTTGGTAGAGTATAACGCCAGTCCGGGTCCCCTTCGTCTAGAGGCCTAGGACACCGCCCTTTCACGGCGGTAACAGGGGTTCGAATCCCCTAGGGGATACCACCTTCTTTTTTCGAAAAGAACATAAACCACTTAAATGTGGTTTTTTTGTGCCTAAAATTAGGCGAGTTGGTAGCGTGTTAAAAAAGCTCCAATGACGAATATGAGTAAATTTCCCAAAAGAACTCATCGCTAATATCTCATCGATATCTGTAACCTAATTCAAACAGCTCTTATCCATCATAGATCCTATTACGGATATACTCGATCACACCAATTACAGCAACCAAGCGAAAACACTATAAAATCCTCCAATTGATAACTTCAAATCCGCCTTAGAGAGCTTTCAAACTAGAACGATTCAAACCAATACTAAGCACTGCCTACTCACAACCTGCTATTCAATTCATCAATTAGTGACTTTATTAAATTCATTAACTAAATCGCTATTCAACTCTGTGCTTATAAAGTCTTATTTAACTGTAAATTTGAGACAAAAAAAGAAGCCATTAAGGCTTCTTCTATAAACAATGACGAAATTATTTTCCCAAGAGGACTGACATTATATAGCAGCTTTACTTAGGCTTTGATAATGCGACAACCTGAATATAGCCAGCGACAGTAATACCAATAAGCCAACTGAACCCACAACAACACCTTGCCATTCAGCTTGAACCCAAAACATCATCAAGTAAGGCCCTCCAAGAGCTGCGCCGAGATAATAACTACAAAGGTATAGTGATGTTGCTTTAGCCCTGTGAGAGGACGCCCTGATGGCCACAAATGAGTTACAACAGCTATGGGTTAAAAAGAATCCACTTGCTGTTAATAAAAAGCCTATAACGATAGCAAATAAATTATCAACTAAGGTCAGTAAAGTACCCAAGAACATCACAACTAATGCGCCGCGATATAAAAATTCCACCCCAAATTTAACCACCCACTTTGCAGATAAGTACGAAGTAAAAGTGCCACTGAGATAGCATAAGAAAATTAATGTCGCACCGAAACGACTAAACCCATACGGCTCAGCCATGAGGTGTAATTGAATAAAACTAAACTGGTTTACCATCATCATAAACGCTATGCCACCAATGACATACACTAAGCGCATTTGATGATCCGTTAAGTGATAAACAAAGCCGCCAATATCTTGTTTTATCTTCAAAAAGGTACTTTGCTTATCTAATTGTGGGGCATTTTTTTGCTCACATCGAGGTAATAGATAAGTCACCAAGGCGATACCCGTTAAGGTCACCAAAAAATTCACCATCATTGCTGACTGCCAATCAAAGTATTGTGACAATAACCCACCCATCAGGCGTCCGCCAATACCACCAAGACTATTGGACATAATGTAAATACCTGCAGCTTTTAGCATAAAGCTCGCTGGCAGTTGCTCTTTAAAATAAGCCATCGCAATGGCTGGTACGGCAGCTAACAAAACCCCTTGCAGTAACCTCACCATCAACAAAGAGTCAAAGTCTTGTACAAAAATCAGTAAGATATTAGAGGCTGCGAGTAACCACATACTCACCATGATCGGCATTAACCGCCCGACTCTATCGGAAATAACCGCATACAACAGTAATGAAAATGCCAGTGAAAAACTGGTAAAAGATAGAATCAATGTAGCTCTAGCACCTGAAACCTCAAAGTGTTCAGCAATGGATGGCAACATCCCCTGCATGGCATATAGGTTTATATAAACCACGACAGATGCTAAGCACAAAGCCCAAATTAAGCGTATTTCAGATTTTGGCCGACAGGTTTTAGTCCTTGTAGATGCAGACAATTCAGGCACAACTTAAGCCTTAAATAAAAATTGATGAAGAATTTGATTATTACCCGAAAACCAACATAAGCAATGGCGGAAATATTAAGATGTGACTTATGCCCTAAAATGATTCTTAGGGCATTATATTTATAGGTTGAGTGAGTTAAACCTAACGAAAACTAATGAGGGACTTTTTTCATCACAACTTCAGTGGTGAACTTGTCGTTGTGGATGACTTGAAACTTTTCATAGGTTTGAAAAATTACCTGCTCATTGTAGGTAATCATTGCCACCACCCCATAATCCACCGCATCATCAATACCTTCAGCAGGTAAAGTAAACTTAAACGGCACTGGAGCTCTGGCAATATCGAAGGTCTTTTGTGAAATGATTGAACCTGGGGTATTAAAGTCAATAATGGCAATATTGATTTTACAGCCTTGAGGCAAGGCTATTTTTTCTAAGTAGCCCGCATAGCCATTAATAACCACTGGCGGCTCAGGTTGAACGGTGACACAAGCACTTAGCATTAATGTTAATAACGAAAATATCGCCATTTTAAATGAAAATTTCATAAATTATCCTTTTGTCATTCTAAGTAGGCCTTCTTGGGTTGCTGATGCAACTAAACGGCCTTGTTGATCAAAAAACTGCCCCTTTACAAAACCGCGACCACCGCTAGCATTGCTGCTTTCAACACTGTAAAGCAACCAATCAGAAAAGTTAAACGGTCTATGGAACCACATCGCATGATCAATAGTCGCCATCCTAACGCCAGGCGTTAAAAATGAAACCCCATGAGGCTGAGCTGCGGTGACTAAAAAATTAAAATCAGAGGCATAAGCCAATAAATATTCTTGTACATTATGATCCGTTGGGATTTTACCACTGGCACGCATCCAGATATATCGTTTGGGCTCAGTGGAATCAGGCGCGATGGGGTGCGAAGGGTTAACTAAACGCATCTCAATCGGTGAGTCAGTCATAAACTTTTCAAGTATTCTTGCTGGGATCTTATCTCGCATACTCACAGCAAGTTCTTGCTGATTAAGTATGCCTTCAGGCCCGGGGACATTAGGCATTTCAGCTTGATGTTCAAAGCCTTCCTCTGGAGCTTGAAAAGAACAGGTCATATAAAAAATTGGCCTACCCTTCTGAATCGCTTTTACGCGTCTTGCACTGAAGCTGCCGCCATCACGCATATTTTCAACATCATAGACAATCGGTAACTTTTCATCACCGGCTCGTAAAAAGTAAGAATGTAAAGAGTGCACATGGCGATCTTCACTGACGGTTTGCTTAGCAGCGCTCAGCGCTTGCCCCATCACCTGGCCACCAAAAACATGACCAAAACCCAAGTCTTGGCTTTGACCGCGAAACAGCCCTAATTCAATTCGCTCTAGAGACAACAAAGACAAAAGGTCATTTAATACTTGGCTCATAATATTCCTAGCAGTTTATTTACTTATCACTAATATCATAGGTTAACTTAATAACCTTGGTTACTGGAAAATTTAATCGTAAATTGAGTCGCATATAAAATTAAATCTACCTAGAAGAAAAAATAGCATAACTTTTTCATCATTTGCGAGATCATAACCCCGTACAAAATCTCAAAAAATTGCTATGCTATTAGTCCATTCTAATTTAAATCAACACCCTGAAGCCTTAATTATATGCAATCTTGGATTTTAGCTATTAGACCACGTACTTTACCGGCTGCGATTGGTCCATTATTAATTGGTAATATTTTAGCACTACATTTAGAACTTTTTAGTTTTACAATTGCTTGTATCTCGATGCTGTGTGCTATTTTATTGCAAATAGCCGTAAACCTAGCCAACGATTATTTTGACTACAAAAACGGTATTGATACCGATGAGCGTGTTGGTCCAGTTCGAGTTACCCAAAGTGGCATGATATCTCCCAACAGTGTTCGAAATGCGATGATTTTGTGTCTTATTCTCGCACTTATCGTCGGCTCAGCACTGATTTTACACGGTGGTTGGCCTATCGCTATTTTAGCTGTAGCCTCATTATTAGGTGCCGTCTGTTACAGTGGCGGCCCGTATCCATTAGCTTCTCACGGTTTAGGTGAAATCGCCGCATTTGTTTTTTTTGGACTAGTGGCCGTAGTAGGTAGTTATTACTTACAGGCTGGGGAAACCAGTATCAGCGCTTGGTTACTTGGCAGCGCCATTGGTATGTTCAATGCTGCGATTATGCTCGTCAATAATACCCGTGATATCCAAACTGATACCAAAGCTGGCAAAAACACCTTAGCGGTTCGTATCGGCCAAGCTCAGGCAAGAGTGCTTTATCAAGCCTTAGTGTATTTACCCTTTGGGCTCATCATTGGCGGTTTTCTGATGGGCTACCTTGCTGGTTTACCGGTTTTACTCGCCGGGCTTTCCATCGTTTATGCCCGTCAGTTAAGTGGCGAGTTCAGTAACACCAGTGGTGAAGCACTCAATCCAATTCTAGGCAGAACCGCAAAACTCACAATGATTTTTAGCTTGTTATTTAGCATAGGTTTAGTGTTTAGTTTGCCGCAATAATAAAATATCACCAATAAAAAGGGCTTCTACTATTTAGTAGAAGCCCTTTTTTAATCTATTGATTTACAATAAGTCTTAAACTGCTTTTGCAATTTAAACTTTAGATAAGGTGCGCGCTTTAGCACTCCAATCTAAATGATACTTTTCACCCGCTGGCTTGTCAGTGCGTTCAAACGTATGAGCACCAAAGAAATCGCGCTGACCTTGAAGTAAGTTAGCAGGCAAAGTTTCACATCGGTAACTATCATAATAAGCAATTGCCGAGCTAATACATGGCGCTGGCGTGCCTTGCATCACTGATGCGGCAACCGTTTTACGCCAATTCATATGTTTAGCCGATAAGCTAGCACTGAAGGTATCAGCCATTAATAAGTTCGGCAGCTCAGCATTATCTTGGTAAGCCTTGGTAATTTCTTGCAAGAAAGTGGCACGAATAATACAGCCTGCACGCCAAATTTTGGCTATTTCAGCAAAATCTAAAGTCCAGTTTTGCTCTTTCGCGGCCATTGCCATTAGCTGGAACCCTTGTGCATAGCAGCACACTTTGGCGCAATATAGTGCATCTTCTAAGTTAGCAATAAATGCTGCTTTTTCTGCATCAGAAAGGGTTACAACGGCAGGGGCAGCAAGTTTGCTGTTAAGCTGTACTCGTAAATCTTTTTGAGTACTTACCGCACGGGCATAAACAGCTTCGGCAATCGTAGGCGCAGGGCAACCAATTTGTAAACTGCTTACCGCAGTCCAAAGGCCTGTGCCTTTTTGACCTGCTTTATCAAGGATCATCTCAACAAGGGGTTTACCCGTTAACGGATCATCTTGCTGCAATACTTCTGCACTTATCCCCATCAGATAGCTATTCAAGCTGCCATTATTCCAGCCATTGAAAATATCACCAATTTCATGGGCACTTAAGCCTAATCCGTCATGAAGCAATTGAAATGCTTCGCAAATTAACTGCATGTCCGCATATTCAATGCCGTTATGTACCATTTTCACATAGTGACCAGAACCGGCAGGACCTATGTATGTTGTACAAGGCTCGCCTTCAACAACTGGGTTACCAGGCTCAAAACGTTCAATGGGTAAACCTGTAGCAGGATCGACTTTAGCTGCTATGGCATTCCAGACAGGTGCTACATACTGCCATGCAGCTTTATCGCCACTAGGCATTAAAGAAGGGCCAAATCGAGCGCCAACTTCACCGCCAGAGACTGCAGAGCTAAAGAAAACAAACTGACCTTTATAACGTGCTTCACGTTCTACAGTATCAGTCCATAAACTATTACCGGTATCAACGACAATGTCATCTGACTCAATGCCCGCTTCAATTAATGATTTACACACTCCATCAACAGGTCCACCAGCAGGAACTGACAGCACAATAACACGTGGCTTAGTTAGAGATGACAGCATTTCGGTAAGATTATTACAAGCCAGCATTCGGGGGGCTGAATTGGCTTTTCTTTCCGCTTGTTCTTGATTAATGGCAGCATTAACTTTGACAGTATCTAAATCAAAAGCAGCAACCTGGTAGCCATTATCAACGATGTTTAACGCGAGATTCTTGCCCATAACACCAAGGCCAATAACGCCGATGTCTGAACTGAATGGTAGGGTATTCATTTATTATTTTCCAAAGGTCGCAGAGATTAATCGCGTATAGCGAATCCATTTGGACGGTGATTATACTGATTTGTGTAACTAAATTACAGTCATAATACGTGCATACACTTTTGCCAAAAGCGGCATATTAGATCACCAACAAGACTCTGAAAAAAATTATTCATATAAGACAACACCTTAATCTAGATTTTTAACTTTAGATAAGGAAGTTATGCTTTGTTTATCCGAGTAAAAGTTATTTTGCATTTCCTTTTACTGGCATTAAAAACACATATCAATCATTAAACCTGTTCACTTAACCAGCAATCCTAAATTGTATAGGTAAAGTGTACTTTCTCTAAATCCACCAGTTTTAACCAATTAAGCTAATGATTTAAAATTAGATTTTACCCCTCTGCCAATTAACACTTCTTGAATAAATTCCATTAAAAAATGTGATTAGGTTAATAAATACTACAATTAACCTGCAACCTATACCCCGAAATTGGTATATTCAAAAAATTCACATCTGCTACGGAAACTAATCAATGATTAACGCGACCACTCAAGACAAGCTTCAGCATCTTGATTACATGACATTATTAGTATTTTTAAGGCTATATGAATTTAAAAGTGGCAAGCTCACTGCTGAAGCTTTTAATGTTCCTCAATCAAAGATAAGCCGCTGTTTATCACGCTTGCGAGATGCATTTGATGACCCCTTATTTGTCAAAAAAGTAGCCGGTCTTGAAATTAGCGATAAAGCACAACGGCTCTACCCCATCATTAAAAAAATCGAGATAAACCACCTCGACTTAGCCCAAGAAATTGATAAAAGTAATGACAAACTTGATAACAAAGTTGTTATCCATGCTCCATCGGGCTTCACCAATGGCCTACTAAGAAATCTCTATCAATGTAGTTGCATGAGCGCCTGTGTGAAATCAGCGGTACTGCAAGACAATGGTCCCAATGATGAAGAAATGCTGCTAAATAGCCAATGTGATGTGGTGATAAGTTGCCAAGCATCTGGCCATGTAGGGATTCAAAATCAGAAAATATGTGAAGTGCGAGATACCTTCATTGTCGCAAGAGATGAGCACCCAATTTGGAATGAGATATACAAACCTATTCTTGATAGAGTGCTGAACTACCCGGTTATTTTGACCGAAGTGTTACACTTTAATAGTGACATTGAAGCCACACCACTGAAACAGTTTGCCGATAGCCGTAAACGCGAGCTCGACGTTGCAGCCAAAACTAATAATCTTAATGAAATTAGTGACTTCCTCATTGGCACTGATGCCATCACGTTAGTGGTATCACAAGGCGCGGTTGATCACTTAACTCAAAATGAAGCAATTAGGGCGCAAATGATACCGAAAACAGAGCGCGCCGAACTGATGCGTAATAAGCCTAATATGAACCTGTATATGCAAACCCGAAAATCAGAGCGCAAGTTAACTGATTGCGTTAAACATAAAATTGCACAACTGGTTACTCAGGGCGCCAATGGCAGCGATGAAGCCTGTCTATTTGAAAAATAAACACCAGCGACATAAACGCCGAGCAATGCTCACAACATTTAGGTGAGCAAACAATGCAAAGGCTATTACTGAGTTCAATAAATAATTTGATGCCGTTGCATCAAAAATAATAACCACAAGGTTTTTCAGTAAACTTATTCATAAAAAGCAGGCTATTTGATTAAAAATAGTCTGCTTTTTTGTATCTATCCTTAAGGCCTTATCAGCTTGTTACTTCACTTAATCTCTGTAATGTTAATACTGCCTTTGCCATAGGCTGGGTGGCCTTTTTGCTGCTCTTCAGGTAATCGATTAATGCAATAATTGATATAGAAAATATTAAATACCACGGTGAAAAACGTGTTCATTTTGAAATCAATTCCAAAATTCACATGGGCATAGTCTTGTAATGCAGAACGGGCCCTAAATGACCAAAACACGTACAAGAAGAAAGCGCCAAAAAGTAACAAACTACCTACTCCACTCAATAACCCCATTGCACTGTGTGACAGCACACCACCAAAGCCAAAGCAAACCGCGATAGCGATAATAAAGTCGTCATCAGCGGTGCGAATTGATGTAATTGCATCCATTTTGGGATACTTAGCAAATAACCAAATTATCGGGTAAATACCACCAGTAAAAATGGTTAACCAAAATAGTCTGCTGGTTTTAGTATTAATCTTTTCTGGCAGTTCTTTAATGTTGTTCATAAAACTTGATCAAACCTTTGTCATATTTACTGGTTAACAGTCATCTTTCTCAATTTCAGCCACGAGTAACTGAATTCGAGAATACATCTAGTTTAACGATAGATAGAATACCCTTGCCGATTATAAAATAAAAAACATCTCAGTTTGATTAAATAACACTATAAATCAGCACTTAACTCTCAGTTTAGACCAAATTTAGTCCTTAATATCTTTATATTCGATAAAAAGGCGTTATCCATAAAAAAACGAGCCATCAGGCTCGTTTGTTAACATGACACACAAACTAAACCGTGAGTTCCTTGGCCAACGCATCAGCATAGCCCATCTTAGTTAATGCCGTGCGAATAATATCTAGCGTCATCGGATCTTCAATAGTGGCAGGCATAGTATATTCGTTATTGTCAGCAATCTTACGCATGGTGGCGCGCAAGATTTTACCCGAGCGGGTTTTAGGCAGTTTTTGCACCGCGCTGACTAATCGAAAAGACGCCACTGGGCCAATTTCATGTCTCACCAATGCTAGTAACTCTTGATATAAAACTTCATCAGATAACTCGACGCCATTTTTAAGTACCACTAGCCCTAACGGTACCTGACCTTTGAGTTTATCTTGCACCCCAATAACCGCCGCTTCTGCAACCGCTGAATGTTGGCACAATACCTCTTCAAAGCGCCCAGTAGATAATCGGTGCCCAGCAACATTAATAATGTCATCTATGCGGCTCATAATATACAGGTAGCCATCTTCATCAATATAGCCCGCATCGCCCGTTAAATAATAACCTTGATACATAGATAAATAGCTCTCCACATAGCGTTTATCGTTGTTCCATAAGGTGGTTAAGTTACCCGGTGGCAACGGCAGTTTAATCACCACATTACCACTTTCATTGGCGCTAACTTGCTCGCCCATGGCATCGAGTACTTCGACCTGATAACCGGGTACTGGTCTTGCGGGCGATCCCGCTTTAATCTCGATAGGATCTATCCCCATCAAATTCGCCGCAACTGGCCAACCGGTTTCAGTTTGCCACCAGTGATCGATAACAGGTTTGGCCAATTTATCTTGGGCCCAATTGAGCGTGTCGGGATCGCAGCGTTCACCCGCAAGAAATACTTGCCCTAAACACGATAAATCAACACCTTTAACTAATGCTCCGTCAGGATCTTCGCGTTTAATGGCTCGAATGGCCGTCGGCGCGGTAAAAAAGCTTTTTACATTATATTGTTCGATGATCCGCCAAAAAGCCCCCGCATCGGGGGTACCAATGGGCTTACCTTCATACATCAATGTTGTTGCGCCAACTAATAATGGCCCGTAAACAATATAAGAATGACCCACAACCCAGCCCACATCTGATGCAGCCCAAAACACATCGCCAGCGCCGATATTATATATGTGCTTCATAGACCAGATTAGCGCCACCCCATGGCCACCATTATCTCTCACCACGCCTTTGGGTTGGCCTGTTGTACCTGAGGTATAAAGCACATACAGCGGATGGGTCGCTTCAACGGCGACGCAATCCACTGACAATGCATGGCTCACAGCACTTTGCCAGTCAACGTCCCTTGGGCTTTGTAAGTCTGCAGTATATTGAGGTCGATTGAGAATAACGCAATGGTCAACTTGGTGAGACGCTTGAGCTAAGGCATCATCTAATAGCGGTTTGTACTTCACCACGCCTGACGGCTCAATACCACAAGATGCCGATAAAATAAGTTTCGGTTTAGCATCATTAATCCGGGTGGCTAATTCATTGGCTGCAAAGCCGCCAAACACCACAGAGTGAATGGCGCCTATGCGGGCACAGGCCAGCATGGCATAGGCGGTTTCTGGCACCATCGGCATATAAATGACCACTCTATCGCCCTTTTCAATGCCAATGGATTGCATGTAACCGGCTAACCGGCTCACTTGGGATAGTAATTCTTGATAACTAATACTGTACTGATTTTGGGTTACAGGACTTATGTATTCAATGGCAATGCGATCACCGTGGCCAGCTAACACATGACGGTCAACAGCGTTATAGCAGGTATTCATTTCGCCACCAGCAAACCATTGATAAAATGGCGCATTAGCCTCATCTAACACACTATCAAACAGCTTATCCCAGGTAATGGCCTTGGCAGCCTTTCCCCAAAACCCTTGTTTATCCTGTAAAGAATCTTGATGCATTTCAATCCCTAAACCAGCCATAAGCTACTCCCCACTGAACGATTGACCTTTCACGCTAAGTCATACCTTTAAATAACTTACCGTGAGTAATATTGAATTAACTTCATTATGGCGTGGTTAAAAAAGTTTCCCCATTAGACCAAGGGATATAGAAATCTCAGCAATAACACATAAATAAAAACTTCAGTGTTATGATGCTAACTTAATGATAATTATAAGTTAGCACTAAAAATCACCATTAATTATTAACCTAATTAATGGCGTCTTTGCTACAATATTGAATTCACTATTCTGTCACTGCGCCATTCTTGCGCGCGGTAATCCCTAGGCCTTGGCAAGCTGTATTTACATTGTTTTTTAACAAAAACAGCCTTGGCAACTGGCGACAAACTTTACCTTTACGTAAACTTCATATATCTTGCATCAAAAGACGTACTTTTGGTGAAACGATGAGCGCAAATTTAAACCCACAATCCACTTATTCAATTAGTGATTTATCAAAGGAATTTGATATCACCACACGTAGTATTCGGTTTTATGAAGACCAAGGCTTAATAAAACCTAAGCGCCGCGGTCAAACACGTATCTATAGTTTAAAAGATCGTGTGCGCTTAAAACTGATATTACGAGGTAAACGTTTAGGTTTTTCGTTAGCGGAAACCCGTCGTTTGTTTGAGCTTTACGATGCAGATAAAAGCAGTACTTCTCAACTACAAACAATGCTCGATTTAGTAGAAGAGAAAAAAGCTTCTTTGCAGCAGCAAATGGACGATATCAAGGTGGTACTTATGGAACTGAACTCTGCTGAGCAGCAATGTAAGTCAGCCCTAGAGGAAAGTGTTAAATAGCGACTCATCATCGACAGCAAAAGATCCGTTTAACTGAATAATAACAGCAACAATATAAAAATTATAAGCCTAAGGAACAAGATAGTTTCACGGCGCAAATAGCTAATATTCAACAGGACACAAGACAATGACATCACTCTATACAAGCCTTAATTTCGGCCTGGGCGAAGACGTGGACATGCTTCGCGATGCCGTACATGATTTTGCCAGCAACGAGATTGCGCCCATCGCGGCGCAAGTTGATCAAGATAATGCTTTTCCTAACCACATGTGGCCAGTTCTAGGAGAGATGGGACTCCTTGGCGTCACCGTGCCTGAAGAGTATGGCGGCGCGAATATGGGCTACCTTGCCCATGTCGTCGCCATGGAAGAAATCTCCCGCGCCTCTGCTTCTATTGGCTTAAGTTACGGCGCCCACTCAAACCTTTGCGTTAATCAAATTAACCGTAATGGCAGCGCTGAGCAAAAAGCCAAGTACTTACCCAAATTAGTTAGCGGTGAACATATCGGCGCACTGGCCATGAGTGAACCTAATGCGGGCTCAGACGTGGTGTCAATGAAGTTAAGCGCCCGTAAACAAGGCGACCGTTACATTCTTAATGGTAACAAAATGTGGATCACCAATGGTCCTGATGCTGACACCTTAGTGATTTATGCCAAAACTGATGCAGACAAAGGCCCACATGGCATCACTGCATTTATTGTTGAAAAAACCTTTAAAGGATTCAGCACCGCACAAAAACTCGATAAATTAGGCATGCGCGGCTCCAATACCTGTGAATTGGTATTTGAGAATTGTGAAGTCCCTGAAGAAAATATCTTAGGCGGCCTTAACAATGGCGTAAAAGTACTGATGAGCGGCCTTGATTACGAACGCGTGGTGTTATCAGGTGGGCCGTTAGGCATCATGAATGCCTGTATGGATATTGTCATGCCTTATATTCACGAGCGGGAACAATTTGGTAAATCCATTGGTCAATTCCAATTAGTCCAAGGCAAGCTTGCCGATATGTACACCGGCATGAACGCTGCTAAATCCTACATCTATAACGTGGCCAAATCTTGTGACCGCGGCGAAACCACCCGTAAAGATGCTGCTGGCGCAATTTTATATAGCGCCGAGCTTGCCACAAAAATGTCACTGGATGCGATTCAGTTACTAGGTGGCAATGGTTACGTCAATGAATATGCCACAGGGCGTTTATTACGTGATGCCAAGTTATATGAAATTGGTGCGGGAACCTCAGAAATTCGCCGCATGTTGATTGGACGTGAGCTGTTTAATGAATCCAAATAGCTGTTAAATTTGGATAGCCAATCCAAATAGCTGTTAAATTTGGATAGCTAATCCAAATAGCTGTTAAATTTGGATAGCTAATCCAAATAACTTCTAGAATTTAGCTAGTTAGCAGCACACTAAAAAATACAATCAACACCAAATTATTCAAAAGTTAACGTCAATAGCAAAGTGTTTAGTGCGTAGCGTGGTTGAGACCCCATCCCCCTTTAGACTCAGCCATGCTAACGCCTCACTTGACTCATTAAGGATATGAATTGTGACGCAATTGAGCAGCCGTATTAACGCCCGTAGTGACGAGTTTAAAGCCAAGCATGATGACATGGTGGCATTAGTTGATGATCTAAAAATCAAACTCACCCAAATTGAACAAGGTGGCGGTCCCGTCGCCCTTGAACGCCACCTGTCACGAGGTAAATTGCTGCCCCGTCATCGAGTCGAAAAACTGCTCGATCCCGGCTCACCCTTTTTAGAAATATCCCAATTCGCCGCCTATGAAGTTTATGATGAAGCTGTGCCCGCAGCCGGTGTGATTGCCGGTATTGGCCGTGTAAGCGGTGTTGAATGTATGATTATCGCCAATGACGCCACCGTTAAAGGCGGTACTTACTACCCTATTACGGTGAAAAAGCATTTACGGGCCCAAGACATTGCCAGTCGCTGTCATTTACCTTGTATCTACCTAGTGGATTCAGGCGGGGCAAACTTACCAAGACAAGATGAAGTGTTTCCCGATCGCGATCATTTCGGGCGTATTTTTTACAACCAAGCGCAAATGTCAGCTAAAAGCATTCCGCAAGTGGCTGTGGTCATGGGTTTGTGTACAGCAGGTGGCGCCTATGTTCCCGCCATGGCAGATGAGTCGATTATCGTAAAAGAGCAAGGCACTATTTTTTTAGCCGGCCCGCCATTAGTTAAAGCCGCTACCGGCGAAGAAGTAACCGCCGAAGAATTAGGCGGCGCTGAAGTACATACTAAGATTTCTGGTGTTGCCGACCATTTAGCCCAAAATGATGACCACGCACTTGAGCTTGCCCGTAAAGCCATTTCACGCTTAAACCATCAAAAGCAAATTACAGCCCAGCTAAGTCCATCAAAGCCACCTAAATTCGATATCAGTGAATTGTACGGCATTGTCGGTACCGACCTTAAAAAGCCCTTTGATGTTAAAGAGGTTATTGCCCGGGTTGTTGATGACTCAGATTTTGATGAATTTAAAGCCAATTACGGTAACACGCTGGTTTGCGGCTTTGCCCGCATTCATGGCTACCCTGTCGGCATTGTGGCTAACAACGGCATTTTATTTTCTGAATCTGCCCAAAAAGGCGCGCACTTTATTGAATTGTGTTGCCAACGCAAAATCCCATTACTGTTCCTGCAAAACATCACTGGTTTTATGGTAGGTAAAAAGTACGAACATGAGGGTATTGCTAAGCACGGCGCTAAAATGGTTACCGCAGTATCTTGTGCCAATGTGCCTAAATTTACCGTCATCATTGGTGGCAGTTATGGCGCGGGTAACTACGGCATGTGTGGCCGTGCATTTGAGCCCACCATGATGTGGATGTGGCCCAATGCCCGTATCTCAGTCATGGGCGGCGAACAAGCTGCAGGTGTATTGGCCACAGTTCGCCGTGACGGTTTAGCCCGTAAAGGCCAAGACTGGTCTGATGAAGACGAGCAAGCCTTTAGAAAACCGATTGTTGAGCAATATGACAAAGAAGGTCATCCCTACCATGCCAGTGCACGCCTGTGGGATGACGGCATTATCGACCCTGCTCAAACGCGTGATGTAGTGGGTTTAGCGTTATCGGCGGCGTTAAATGCGCCTATTGAAGATACCAAGTTTGGTGTGTTCCGCATGTAATTGCGGTTATTCATTCAATATCAATAGGAGCATGCAAACATGGCAATAGCCAACCCATATCAATACATTCAATGCCAGCTTAACCAAGGCGTTGGTGAATTAATTTTAGACCGCGTTGAAAAACATAATGCCTTTGATGAAGTGATGATTAATGAAATGATCACCGCCATCGAAGCCTTTGCCGAAAACGACCAATGCCAGCAATTAATATTGCGCGCCAACGGTAAAAACTTCAGTGCTGGCGCTGACCTTAACTGGATGCGCAAGCAAGCCAAAATGGACTTTGAGCAAAACCTCAATGACGCCCATGAACTGGCTAAATTAATGCACGTGCTAGATAAGTTTCCTAAGCCGACTATCGCCTTAGTCAATGGCGCAGCCTTTGGCGGCGCACTGGGATTAATTTGCTGCTGCGATATTGCCATTGCCAATGAGCGCGCAAGCTTTTGCCTCAGTGAAGTCAAACTCGGTTTAATCCCTGCGGTTATCAGCCCTTATGTGGTGCGAGCCATGGGCAACCGCCAAGCACGACGTTATATGCTCACCGCCGAGCGCTTCAGTGCCACTGTAGCCTTAACTCATCAAATAATTCATGAAGTTAATGATGATTTAGACGCAGCAGCCCAGCCGTTTATCGAGGCCTTTAACGCTAACAGTCCCCAAGGCATGGCATGGGTTAAAACCTTAGTGTCCCACCTTGAAGATGGCGTGATAAATGACGCCACCCTTGCCCATACTAGCGAGCAGATTGCCCGCATACGTGTATCAGACGAAGGCCAAGAAGGCCTCAATGCATTCTTTGAAAAACGTTCACCATCATGGCGTGCTCAATCGACTAAAAGCAGCGCTAAGACTGATGCACAAGGAGCCCAATAATGTTTACTAAGATTTTAATTGCCAATCGTGGTGAAATTGCCTGTCGCATCATCAACACCGCCCGCGCCATGGGCGTTCGTACTGTAGCGCTTTATTCTGATGCCGATAAAGATGCCCGCCATGTCACCATGGCCGATGAATCTTTCCACATTGGTGGCAGCGCTCCGGCTGATTCATACCTAAAAGCTGATTTGATCATTGAAATTGCGAAAAAGTCAGCCGCTGAAGCGATTCACCCCGGTTATGGTTTCTTGTCTGAAAACGCTGACTTTGCTCGCAACTGTGAGCAAAACGGCATTGTATTTATCGGCCCAGGCAGTGATGCCATTGATGCTATGGGCAGTAAAAGCGCCGCCAAAATGATTATGGGCGCAGCCAATGTGCCATTAGTGCCCGGTTATCATGGTGATGACCAATCAGATGAAACCCTACTGGCTGAAGCTGAAAATGTTGGTTACCCCATGCTGATTAAAGCGGCCTATGGCGGTGGTGGCAAAGGCATGAAGATTGTTGAAAGCCAAGCTGAAGTGCTAGCAGCGATTAACTCAGCTCGTCGAGAAGCGGCATCATCGTTTGGTAATGACAAATTATTAATGGAACGCTACTTACGCCAGCCACGTCATGTGGAGCTACAAGTGTTTGCCGATACTTTCGGTAATACCATCTATTTATCAGATCGTGATTGCTCCATCCAGCGTCGCCATCAAAAAGTGGTCGAAGAAGCGCCAGCCCCAGGGCTGTCAGATGCACTGCGTAAGCAAATGGGTGAAGCGGCAGTAGCCGCAGCTAAAGCCATTGATTATGTGGGCGCAGGCACGGTTGAGTTTCTATTAGATACTGATGGCAGTTTCTACTTCATGGAAATGAACACCCGTCTACAGGTTGAGCACCCAGTTACAGAAATGGTCACCGGGCAAGACTTAGTAAAATGGCAACTAATGGTCGCTAGTGGCAGTGAGTTGCCCCTTACCCAAGCTGAAGTGCGTATTCATGGCCACGCCTTTGAAGCTCGTATTTATGCTGAAGATCCCCGCAATGAATTTTTACCCGCGTCAGGCAAGTTAACCTTCTTGCGCGAGCCGGATCAAAACCGTCATGTACGCATTGATTCAGGCATTCGCGAAAATGATGTCATTAGTAACTTTTACGACCCAATGATTTCAAAACTGATTGTCTGGGACGAATCTCGCCCCCGCGCACTGCAGCGCTTAACCCACGCATTAAGCTCGTATCAAATCAGCGGCCTTAAACACAATATCGAGTTCCTCGCTAATATTGCTGAGCATAAAGCCTTTTCAGACGCCAATTTTTGTACCGACTTTATCGAGCGCTATTCCGACAGTTTAATTGGCAATGTTACTGATGAGTCAGACAACGCACTGGCATTAGCGGGGCTTTATCAAGTATTAGCTCGCCAGCAAGCGGCAAAATCCACCGCCACCAACAGCCACGACCCTTACTCACCGTGGGGACAAGTTAGTGGCTTTAGACTCAATAGCGCCAGCGTGCATCATGTTGCCCTACTCAGCGACAGCAGTGACGAGCAGCAATTGCACAATCTCGTCATCACCGATTTAGGCGATGCACTGCATCTTAACCTTAACGGCCAAGCATTATCGCTTGCAGGCACCATTAAAGATGACATGCTGCAGGCTGAAATTAATGGCCATAAAAGCAACATTCCCGTCAGCCATCAAGGTGATGACTTTACCTTGTTCTTACCGAGCGGCAGCTATCACTTTAAAGCGATATTAGCCCAAATAGCTGAAGACACCATTGATAGCGCCGACAAATTAAAAGCGCCAATGAATGGCACTGTGGTCACTCACTTAGTTGAGGTGGGCGATAGGGTCACTGAAGGCCAAGGCTTATTAGTGATGGAAGCGATGAAAATGGAATACACCATTGAAGCGCCATTTGATGGTGTGGTCAGTGAATTTTACTTTCAAAGCGGCGAGCTCGTCACCGATGGTGCCCAACTGCTAAATGTCGAGCCAACAACACTTGATGTCACAGCGCCTGAATCTGCTGACTCGGAGGCATAAATGTTACCGAGCAATCTCCCGACTCAGGTCAGTATTTTTGAAGTTGGTGCCCGTGACGGACTGCAAAATGAAACCACGGTCTCTATTGAAAACAAAATTACTCTTATTGAGCAGTTAGCCGCTGCCGGTGTTAATCGTATTGAAGCGGCCAGCTTTGTTTCACCTAAGTGGGTGCCACAAATGGCCGACTCAGGTGATATTTTACGGCAAATAAAGCGTAAACAAGGCGTGGTCTACTCTGCCCTCACCCCAAATTTAAAAGGGCTGGAACTTGCCCTTGACGCTGGCGCAGATGAAGTGGCCATCTTTGGCGCCGCATCAGAAAGCTTCAGCCAACGCAATATTAACTGCTCGATTGACGAGTCAATCGCCCGCTTTGAGCCAGTCATGGCGCTCGCTAAAGCGCGAAACATTAAGGTACGCGGTTATGTTTCCTGTGTACTGGGCTGCCCCTATGAAGGCGAGATAAAGAGCACAGAAGTGGCCCGCGTGTCTGAAATACTTTACAAAATGGGCTGTTACGAGATCTCCCTCGGAGACACCATTGGTGTTGGCACGCCACTAAAAGCCCGTAAGATGGTTGAAACCGTCGCTAATTTAGTGCCTGTCGATAAACTGGCGCTACACTTTCATGACACCTACGGCCAAGCATTAGCCAACATTCAAGCCTGTTTAACCACAGGCGTAAGCGTAATTGACTCATCGGTCGCAGGCCTTGGCGGCTGCCCTTATGCCAAAGGCGCATCAGGTAATCTCGCCACTGAAGATTTAGTTTATATGCTCCATGGCATGGGCATAGAAACTGGCATTGATTTACACAAACTTGCCCAAGCAGGCAATCAAATCAGCCAAGTATTGGGCCGCACCACAGGTTCAAAAGTCGCCCAAGCGCTAACGGTATAGGCCATTGTTTAAAGTCAGTGCTTAATAGCGCACATTAAAACGATATAAATTTGCAAACCGCAAACTGAAAAGGACAAGATTATGGCAGGACTCAACAAAGTCGTTCACAGTTACCAAGAAGCCCTAAATGGCCTCAATAACGACATGACAATTATGGTCGGTGGCTTTGGCCTGTGTGGTATCCCTGAAGGCCTGATTAATCATATGGTGACCACAGGCGTAACTGGGCTTACCGCTATTTCAAACAACGCTGGGGTTGATGATTTTGGTTTGGGCTTATTGTTAAAGCAGCGCCAAATTGCCACCATGATTGCCTCATACGTGGGTGAAAACGCCACTTTTGAACAGCAAATGCTATCAGGTGAGTTAAATGTCATCTTAACCCCACAAGGCACCTTGGCTGAAAAAATTCGTGCTGGCGGAGCGGGTATCCCAGCCTTTTTCACTGCAACTGGTTACGGCACGCCAATCGCTGATGGTAAAGAAACCCGTGAAATTAAAGGCCGTCATTATGTGCTTGAAGAGTCACTAACCGCCGATTTCGCCTTAGTTCGTGCATGGAAAGCCGATACCATGGGTAACTTAATCTTTCGTAAAACAGCGGCTAACTTTAATCCTATGATGGCTACCGCAGGCAAAATTACCGTGGTAGAAGCGGAAGAAATTGTCCAGCCGGGCGAGCTAGACCCAAACCATATTCATACCCCTGGTATTTATGTTGATCGGGTGATTCAAGCAAGTTTTGAGAAACGTATTGAGCAGCGCACCGTTAAACCTCAACCTGACAACCAAGCATAAGGAGCAAGATCATGGCTTTATCAAGAGAACAACTTGCTCAACGTGTAGCCCAAGAAATGCAAGACGGCTTTTACGTTAACTTAGGTATCGGTATTCCGACCTTAGTGGCTAACTACATTCCTGCAGGCATGAGCGTGATGCTGCAATCTGAAAACGGCCTATTAGGTATGGGCGAGTTCCCAACTGAAGACACCATTGACGCCGACCTCATCAACGCAGGCAAGCAAACAGTCACCGCAGTTGATGGCGCATCATTTTTCTCATCGGCTGAAAGCTTTGCCATGATCCGTGGCGGCCATGTCGATTTAACCGTGCTCGGCGCTTTTGAAGTTGATGTAAACGGCTCAATCGCCTCTTGGATGATCCCAGGTAAATTGATTAAAGGCATGGGCGGCGCCATGGATTTAGTGGCAGGCGCTGACAATATTATTGTCACCATGATGCATGCTGACAAAAAAGGTAACTCTAAGTTATTACCTTTATGCGAGCTGCCATTAACCGGCTACGGCTGCATTAAACGTGTCATGACTGACTTAGCCTTTATGGAAATCAAAGACGGCGCATTCCACTTATTAGAACGTGCTCCAGGTGTGAGTGTTGAAGAGATTCAATCTAAAACTGCAGGTAAGTTGGTTGTGCCAGAGCATGTACCAGAAATGGTGTTTTAACTTCTAGCCAAAAGTTAAATTTATTGGCTTATTAAGATCAAAAGCGAGCTTCATTGAAGTTCGCTTTTTTGTTGGCTGCCAACTTCGGTTGAATTATTTAGTTTTTGAAAGATTAACGTCGTGGCGCTTCGCCCACACCAGACCAAAAGGGAGTGAACCGCAACTCCCTCTTGGAACACCCACCCGCTCCAACGAAGTGTTATTCCTCTGACTTACTAAGCCAATTGACTACCGCCTTAGATTCGCCATCCATGGCTCAACTAAGGCTATGTCGGCGTCCTGCCTCCATCACGTCAATTAGCTTAACGTCATCGGACACTTCAAATGGAGATTGTTGAATCGGCAGGTTTGTTTTTAATTAGATATTCAATTTACTTTACCTAAACTTATTTTCTTCACTTATTGCCTTCTAAATAAACTCGTTCATATACATAATAAATATACATAATCCAACAGGTATCAATCACTATAAGAATCAACATTGGTGAAAATTTATCAAAGAAACCTAAGATTGCTGAATACAATCCAGTGGAAGCATAAACACATAAGAAAATAAGTTTGAAATCTGCATCATATTTAAACAGTTTTATTTCTTCCTGTGTAAAAAGCGCGACTAAAAATATAATTCCACTTACAACTCCGACTGCATAATTTCCCAAAAAAGTGAAAAATAGACTTCCTTGCATAAACATAATTGGAATTATCGACGACTGTATAAAAGAATAGGTATCTTGACGCTCACAGCCTTCATACGGATTTTCCATTTATATCATTCCCTTTGGTTATTATCTAAATTCTGGCCTACAAATCATTACTCAAAATCTGAGGGTTCCCACTTATTCGTTAGCGGATAACACTGGCTTGCTATATTTATTCAGCCCCCCAACAAAAGATATGGTACTAAAAAACAATATAGGTGTTTTAAATTCTGTCCCTTGGGGTTGCGCCTTTATCAAAAGTTACTCCCGATTTCATATAATAAGTGGGAACAGATCAAACTTTCTTTATCGTACAGCAAAATTAATCTGCGGGTTCGATGATCTCCGTTGGAAGTGTCTGAATCCGTTAAGCTAATTTTAGTGATGGAGGCAGTTCATTCTCTTGCATCCATGCACTTCATGACATTCAAGCATCCAGTCTATCGAAACTGATATTACCTCAGTTGAGTCATGGTCACTCTGATATCCCTGTCTTCGAGACATTCATATATCCACATGTAACCCTCCCTTATATCGATCATATTTTAAGAGAGGGTTACAGAGGATATTTAACATTCATTATACTAATCAAAAAAATATAGACCTCAACTGTCAAATGATAAGTTTGAACGCCAAACATTTCTTTTTCCATGTTCAATAATATCTATATAACCTAGTGATTCTAATCTAGCTAATTGCTCCCTTATCACGCTTTTCACTGAACCGATTTCGAGAGCTAAGTCATTTTCTGAGGGCAAATTCTGACCAGATTTATAATGCCCATTTAAATATTCAAAAACAATCCTGAATTGGAAATGTTGGTTTAACATTTTATTCAATCTAACTTGATATGCTACTCCATCAATCAATGCGTTAAAAAGTTTTGGGTGTTCTATTTTATATTCTTCAAGGTTCAACTTTGGTGCTTCAATAACATCAGCTAGATGTGCTAAGTTTTTAAAACCTGTCAGTGCTAATTTTTCATCTAAATTCATAATGGTTCCTATTTATACAATGGATAATAGAGTTTAATAATCAGAATTCTTGCTTCTGATAGTTAATTTAAAATCAATCACCCCTTAGGTGGAAATGGATCATTTCCGTGAGAATCCCGTTTGCGAATTCGACCATCTTGCCTATGAATAAATAATTCTGATTTCTGATTTTTTTCAATCTCTCTTGCAACTTCTATTGCAGAAGATTGAGTTGTGTGTCGACTAGTGAACCTTTCGTTTCCAGCACCTTTAACTCCCCATCCACCTTCAGGATGTGGAACTGCATGTTGATTTTTTCTTGGCATATAAACCTCTGTTGTGAAATGCCTTTATATAGTAACAAAATAACCAAAAAAACACAACATGTAGTAAAAACTCACACAAATAACACTATATATAGACTCAAAGGAGCATGTTTTAGCCAAGATAACAATGAAACCTGCGGGCTCAATTCACTCCGTTGGAAGTGTCCGAATGCGTTAAGCTAATTTACGTGATGGAGGCAGGACGCCGACATAGCCTTAGTTGAGCCATGGATGGCGAATCTAAGGCGGTAGTAAATTCGCTTAATTAAGCATGAGGATCAACACTTCGCCGGAGCGGCAAGAATCTTTATATATGAATCAGCGAAAAGGGAAATGCTGTTGTTTCCCTTTCGTCTGGTGTGGGCGAAGCACCACGACTTTAATCACTGTGACCGCAGGTCATAAATAATCGAATTAAACTAATCCAAACACTCCAATAGAACCTACAGATTCAACAATCTACATCGTAAGCCGCTGATGATGTAGAAGAATTTGTATTGAAAAATGAACATGAGTTTGCAGCTAAGGCTTTATTCGCCCTGATAGGTTAGCCATAAACAACAATGGCAACATTACTGTTGCCATTCATCATTCACTACAATGCTGATGATTAATCTCAGCAGTTATAAAGTACTAATATTAATCATCACGGGTTAGCACTTCTAATAATTCAATTTCAAAGAATAGATCAGAATTAGGCGGGATTTTATCGCCAATTTTGCGCTCGCCATAACCAAGGTGAGCAGGGACTGACAGTTTACGTGTTCCGCCGACCTTCATTGGGTTGTCGCCAATAATACCTTGATACCAACCTTGGATAACCCGTTTAGCGGTGATCACCACTTGAAATGCTTCTGAGCTATCAAATACGCTGCCATCGGCTAATTTACCGGTATATTTACAGGTGATTAATGCACCTTTTTCTGCGGCTTTGCCTTCACCAACCGTGATGTCGGTAATATTAAGTTCTGCAAGGGAGGTCATACGAATGCCTTTTCTATAAAATAATGTCGCTATGATAACAGCAAATTGACTCAATTCAGATGCTAAAAATAACTCATAGTTAGTATTTTGCAGCGTTTTTCATCGCTAAATGCTGTTGTAAACATGCTTAGATACTGCCAAACGTTTTTAGCCTATCTTCATTGTCGCTGGGGTAATGACCGCCATTGTTAAATAAGTGGGATCAAGAAAAATGGTTCTTAGAAAAGTAAGAGGCGGATTGCTGTTGTTTCCCCTCTTCGTCGGGTGTGGGTGGATAACCCACGACGTTGACTTTAGCAACCGACAGCTTGTAATCCTGCCACTAACTCTCAATCACCAATCACCAGCTATCAAGTTACATCCAACCAAACAAACCATCAAACAAACCATCAAACCATCAAAAATCAGCCACAAAAAAGGGAATACCTTGGTATTCCCTACTTCACTAACTCACTAGCTAAAGCTTTGATTACAACTTTAACCAAAACGATGGCAACAAATCTCAACTTAGCCATTCAATCGGCAGATTGAAAACCTAGAAGTGATATCTCACCCCAGCAATGGCTTCTAATTTCACTTTAACATCATCAAGTATATACAAGGTCGGTTGTGCTTCAGCAAAAAAGGTAAAACGCTCCACTTTAGCGTGAGCACCAAACACCGCTCTAGCACCTAACTGAATATCATCTTTATGTGAGTCAGCAATTTTACCCCCAAGGCCCCAATAAAAATTTGGGTTATCTTGGAAATTAAAGGTTCTATCCATAGTAAAAGATAACTCGTCAAATCCAACACCAATCTTGTAATCATCAATTTTGACATTGATACCTGAATCACTACCCACCATTAAACCCACTTGTGGCGCGGCGTTAACTGATGAACTGCTAAAAAGACTGAATAAAGCGATGAGGGTTAAAGCCAGTGTTACGGATCTCATGTGATACCTTGCTAGATGCTAAATGGGGCAACATCCTAGCGAGTTAGCACAAGGGAGTAAATCAATTTGTGCTAACTCAATGACAAAAAACACTATGTATTAAAAGTATCAAAAACAAAAAATGCTGCCTTTACAATGGTTTACTAACAGACTTATAACTCTTTCGCTGCATTATTACTAGCGGCATCAACTGATTTATTTACCGATAAACCTTGAAACTTTTCAGTCAAATTAATCAACTGCCCCGTCAATAAACTCATGCTGTAACCCAGCATAGCGCCAATTAACAATGGCGGTAATATTGCAGCAATATCGCCTCCCATGGCAAAAGTGACACAACAGCCAATAAATGCCCCAGGAATGAATGCCAGCTTTTGATAGCTTGCCTGTAAACACATTGCTGAGGTTGCGATAGCTGTAAAGAGGTAACCAAATGTCGGTGACACAAACAAGCTACTGCCAGCAATAATTAACCAGCCCCAAAATACACCTGATAAATTAGTGCTCATGGCCATGAACATACCTTTTATGCCTGATTCAGCCTGAGCAAAAAAAGTACTACAACTTAAAAAGCCAATCCAAGTAACTAACTGAAATACATCGGCCACACCAGCCCATAATCCCGCCAAAAGCCCTGCTGAAATGGCTATCTGCCAACGATGTTTCATAGTTTTCCCCTTGCACATAGTTTATAAAATAAAATGAAGAGTTCTTTAAAAAATACAATTGCGCATAATGTACGCTATTTGCAGCCTGAGTAAAAGTGATCACACACGTGTTTTAATTAATTGCCCACCTGCCGCAACCACAGCGTTAGCACTATATTCAATATTAGTGATTCAAAATAAACTATTAACCAGAATGAAAATTAGGAACGGTTAACGGCTTCGTACAAAAAAACAACAAATAATCAAAATCTTGCAGTCTGCAACTGCTACAAGAAAGTGATAACCATCAAACTTTAGTAACAAATTACCCTCTAATTTGTAGATATTTGTATTTTCATGCTTCAGCCGACATTTATCACCACTGGAGTCCATTAGTCTGGTTATATTAGACATAATGATATCAATGAGGGCTTTAATGAAATCCACTCTCTCAACCTCAAGGTTAGACCTTGCAACCAATAGCCTCGACTGGGTTATGGGTCAAACGATTAAACGCTCTTTAAGCTTGAAAAATGCGGTTGAAGTTGATGTTGACGCCAAAGACTATATCCCTGAAAAACCCATCGAAACCCTCTATATTCACATTCCTTTTTGCCATACTTTATGCCGTTTTTGCTCATTCCATAAAATCAAATTTGTTGAAGGCATTGCCAGAGAGTATTTCAAAGCCCTGAGAAAAGAAATTAGAGAAGTTATTGCCAAAGGCTATACCTTTAACCGGGTTTATATTGGCGGTGGTACTACGACCATTTTAGAAGATGAGTTGATTAAAACCATCGAGATGATTAAATCGATCACCACGGTACGCGAGGTCTCTTGCGAAAGCGATCCAATCTACTTTAAAGAAGGCAATCCACATTTACTTAAAGGCTTAGTGGATAGAATGTCCATTGGGGTGCAAAGCTTTGACGATAAGATTTTAAAAGCCAGTGGCCGTTTTGAAAAGTTTGGCTCGGGATTACAGCAAGCTGAATACGTTAGCCGCGCCATTGAGGTCATCCCCACTGTAAACCTCGATATGATGTATGGCTTTAAGGTGCAAACGCCTGAGTCAATTGCTTGGGATCTTGAGCAAACGATTCGCTTAAGCCCTGATCAAATTACTACTTATCCACTGACTATCGGCATTGGTAAAAACCGTAAAAAAGCAGGTAGCCTTGCAGGTGAGCCTAATGAGCTTTGGCCGCAATTTCTAGCTGTTAAACAAGCGTTAGGTGACAAGTACATAATGGAGTTCCCATGGACATTTAGCCGTAATTTTGGCCAACCAGTTGAAAACAAATATGTGCTCGACGGTGAAGATTGCTTTGGGGTTGGCTCTGGTGCCTTTGGCCGCTTTGGCGAGCAATTCAACATTTCCAGCTTTGATATCCCAACCTATATTGAGCGTATCAATGCCGGCCATAGTGGTACCTGTTATACCAAACCTCTTGAGCAAAAAGCGCTAATACAACATCACTTAATGATGATGATGGGTCATGGTGTATTAGATAATCAACAATTTAAAGCCCATACCGGTAAAACATTGTGGCAGGCATTTCCCCTAGAAATGAGTTACTTGCATGCAGCTGGGGCAATAAAGAAACAAGGCAGTAACTACCGCACTACCACTGAAGGGCAATTTATTGCGCTGAAAATGTTCTCCGGTTTCTTAGCGGGAATGGACTATCTGCGCGAGCAAGCAAGGGAGTTGCCGTTATCACAACAGCAAGACCGCGAATTAACTGAATCAGTACTTACGTGCACTAACTAAATGCTATAACTAGGGCGATAAACGTGGTTTTGAGTTAAACTTTAGCAGCCATTGCCACAATACTGAATCGATGTAGCATTCACAGGGATGTGAGTGCTAGTTTCAAATCAATCACTCAAATC
>NZ_JBFRKH010000048.1:0-18243 GCF_041469265.1 Shewanella sp. 10N.286.51.B2 | reverse complement strand
CAAATCAATCACTCAAATCAGCTTTAATTCAAAACTAGCTCAATACAACCCATTGACTATATTACCTATTAGCATAATAGAAGCACATCAATCTCACTTTTCAATAGCCATCCACATTCAATAACGACACCTGACGCTATAATTGCCGCTGTGAAGTTAACAAACCGCCGATAAATAATTACTGAGTTTTTGCTCAAAGTTAGTTATGGTTAAACACCTGTTTAATTCTTGAACATCAATTCTGTCACTATGCGAGTAAGCACAGAAATATCATAAGAAAGGATCCTATTATGCCGATTTATCAAGCCCCCCTTAGAGATTATCAATTCATATTATCTGAATTACTTAATATTTATCAGCAACCTAACTTATCAGGTTTTGATGAAATCGACCCTGAGCTTGCTGATGCTATTTTGCAAGGCGTGGCCGATTTCACTACCGAGATTATGTTGCCGCTTAATGCTTCAGGTGATCTTGAAGGTTGTCAGCTTGTGGATGGCAAAGTGATTACCCCAAAAGGATTTAAACAGGCGTATAAACAATACGTTGATGATGGTTGGGCCACATTAACCTGTGATCCTGAATATGGCGGTCAAGGCTTACCCGAAGTTATTGGCACCTTTGCCACCGAAATGAAAACCGCCACCAATATGGCCTTTGCCATGTACCCAGGGTTAACCCATGGTGCTTACTCAGCTATCCACGTTCATGGTAGTGATGCACTGAAACAAAAATACCTTGCCAAGCTCGTCAGTGGTGAGTGGACTGGCACCATGAACTTAACTGAGTCTCATGCTGGCACTGATTTAGCTTTACTGCGCACTAAGGCAACCCCAGCTGCAGATGGCCAATTTGCCATTAGCGGTGAAAAAATATTTATCTCATCTGGTGATCATGATTTAGCGGAAAATATCATTCACTTGGTATTAGCTAAATTACCTGACGCTCCAGAAGGCGTTAAAGGGATCTCATTGTTTGCGGTACCTAAGTTTATGGTTAACGATGACGGCAGTTTGGGTGAAGCTAATAGTTTATCTGCCACCGGTCTTGAACATAAAATGGGTATTCATGGTAACTCCACCTGTGTGATGCATTTTGATAATGCTCTAGGTGAATTAGTCGGCGCACCTCATCAAGGTTTAAAGGCAATGTTCACCATGATGAATCAAGCCCGCTTAGGCGTCGGCATTCAGGGTTTAGGCGTGTCTGATATCGCTTATCAAAACGCATTGGAATATGCTAAAGGTCGCATTCAAGGCCGCGCGTTATCTGGTGCTAAACAACCAGAGCAAGCCGCTGACTCTATTTTAGTTCATGGCGATGTGCGCAGAATGCTGTTGTCGCAAAAAGCATTTAATGAAGGCACCCGCGCCTTAATGGGCCAGCAAGCGCTTTGGCTAGACTCTGCTGAGCGCCATACTGATCCCGCACAAGCAAAACAAGCTTCAATGCTGGCAGCGCTATTTACCCCAATAGTAAAAGGCTTTGTCACCGACCAAGGCTTTAAAGCCTGTGTTGATGCGCAGCAAGTTTATGGCGGCCACGGATATATTAACGAATGGGGCATGGAACAATTTGTCCGCGATATTCGCATTGCGATGATTTATGAAGGCACCAATGGCGTACAAGCATTGGATTTAGTTGGCCGTAAATTACTCTCAGATAAAGGCGCTGCACTGACATTGTGGTCAGGGATGGTTAAACAACTCATCCAAGAAAACAGCGCCAATGCAAACATGCAGCCTTACATTGCCGGCTTAATGGATGCGGCAGGCGATTTAGAAAAAGCCACTGGCTTTATCGTCAAATCTGCCAGCACTAATCCAGATATTATTGGCGCAGCTTCTATGGCCTACATGCAGCTATTTGGCATCACCACGCTGGCGTGGATGTGGACCCGTATTGCCGCCACCTCGTTTGCAGCTATTGAAGCAGGTACTGAAGAAACGGAGTTCTATAAAGGCAAACTTAAAACCGCTCAGTTTTATATGAGCTACTGGGGCAGTCAGACTCGAAGCTTACGCAAGCAAATTGAAGCAAGTAGCGCGCATATTGCCAGCTTTGATGACGCGGATTTTTAATCGCTGATAACGATACATTCAAACTACGCCCTAATAATATCTGAGTTACTGGGGTAGCCAGGCTCGAAGTTTACCTAAGCAAATTGAAGCGAGTAGCGCATATTGCTAATTTTGATGAGGCGGATTTTTAACGCTGCTTTGTAAGTAACTACCAAAAACAAGTCCAAACAAAAACAGCGCCTATAAATCAATATAGGCGCTGTTTTATTTAAGAGTAACTCGTTAACTGCAACGAACTAGTCCCAAAGAAATTCTCTAAAATGCTTACGGCATACCGACTCGTAACTTTCGTTACCGCCAATGGCAACTTGCTCACCATCACGCATAGGCTTACCGTTGCCATCCAGTCTTAACACCATGTTGGCTTTACGGCCGCAATGGCAAATAGTTTTAAGTTCTACCAATTTATCAGCCCAGGCTAATAAGTATTGGCTTCCGGTAAACAATTCACCTTGAAAGTCGGTTTTTAAACCATAGCACAGCACTGGAATATCAAAATTATCAACCACATGGGTTAACTGCTTAACTTGCTCTTTACTTAAAAATTGCGACTCATCAATTAATATGCAGTGCAGCTTTTGTTCAGCAAGTTGCTTTTCAATAAAATAAGCAAGGTTATCACCATCACTAAAAACATGGGCTTCGGTTTCAATACCAATACGAGAAGCCACTTTGCCAATACCATAACGATCATCAATTGACGCTGTCATGACTAAGGTATTCATTCCACGTTCACGGTAGTTGTACGATGATTGCAGTAGCGAAGTTGATTTACCTGCATTCATTGCAGAATAGTAGAAGTAGAGTTGCGCCAAAACGGTGTGTCCTTATGGTTATTTACCGTGGCAGTTTATCATTTTTTCAGCAGCGAAATAAGCGTTAGAATAGATAAACTCATGTCGGCATCACAAAAAATCATCTCTGTGCAGCTGCGCTTTTGAGCTAATCACCTCTCGCAGCAGTAATTACATGTTAAATCCAGTTAACATGTCACATTTATTAAACAGTTAACGTTAAAAAAGCCATCATAGTTCACGCTTTTTGTATTACTTCAGATACGATTAAGAAACAATTGATAGATTGTTTGAACAATAAAATATAATAGGAAGTCTAAACACTATGCATAAAACACTTGTTGCTGCAGCTATTGCTGCCACAATCGTCGTAGGTGGATGCTCAATCTCAAATACTGATACAACCCAAGCTGAAAACGTCACTATGATACAAGCAGATAATCCTTTTTTTGCTCCAAGCAGCTTGCAATATCAAACCCCTAATTTTGCTGACATAAAAAATGAGCACTTCTTACCTGCGCTTGAGCAAGGTATCAATGAGCATTACCAGCAAATCTTGGTTATTGCTAACAATCCAGCGCCTGCAACCTTTGAAAATACCATTGTTGCCATGGAAAAAAGCGGTGAACTATTAGGCCGTACATCGAAGGTTTTTTATAATTTAACCGGTTCAACAAGTAACCCTGAGCTACGTAAAATACAGGGCATTATGGCGCCTAAAATGGCAGCCCATTCTGACAACATTAATTTAAATGCTGCACTTTTTAGCCGCATTGAACAGATTTATAACAGCCGTGAAGGCTTAGAAATTAGCCCTGAAGCAAAACGCTTAATTGAAGTTTATCATCAACGTTTTGTTCTAGCGGGCGCTAAACTAACAGAAGCGCAAAAACAGCAAATTCGTGTATTGAATGAAGAGCAGTCAACCTTGACTAACGAATTCTCACAGCGACTAATGCGCTTAAGTAAAGAAATCGCCGTAGTCGTTGAGGATGAGTCAGAGCTTGCGGGTTTATCAGCAACCGCCATTAAATCAGCAGCCATTGATGCCAGTGCAGCAGGCCATGAAGGTAAATACTTACTTAGCATTACCAACACCACTCGTCAGCCTGTATTAGCCCAACTAGACAACCGTCAGTTACGTCAACAAGTATGGCAAGCATCTGCTAACCGCGGTTTAACGGGTGACAATGAAACCGCTTCTTTAGTGGCTCGTTTAGCGCAACTACGTGCCGAAAAAGCCCAATTACTGGGTTATGACAGTTGGGCAGATTACCGCTTAGCGCCACAAATGGCCAAAAACCCAGATGCGGTTTATAAGATGTTTGGCTCAATGGTGCCTGCTGTAGTTGAAAACACCCAAAAAGAAGCCGCAGACATACAAGCAATGATCACCAAAATGGGCGGCGACTTTACCCTTGAACCATGGGATTGGGCTTATTATGCCGAGCGTGTACGTAAAGAAAAATTTGATTTAGATGAGGCATCAATTAAGCCTTATTTTGAATTTAATCGTGTACTGGAAGATGGCGTGTTTTTCACTCTTAAAGAATTGTATGGCGTGACCTTAACACCAAGACCTGATCTGCCTGTTTATCACCCTGATGTAAAAGCGTATGAAATGTTTGATGAAGATGGCAGCAGTATGGCTATCTTTTATGCTGATTACTTTTCTCGTGAAGGTAAACGTGGCGGCGCTTGGATGAACTCGTTTGTGGGTCAGTCTGAGTTATTAAACAACAAGCCTGTGGTAGTTAATGTGATGAACATTAAGAAAGCCCCTGAAGGTCAGCCAACATTTGTGAGCTACAGTGAAGTCACCACCATGTTCCATGAAATGGGCCATGGTACCCACGGTATGTTCTCAAAAGTTACTTACCCATCACTTGCGGGCACCTCAGTATCACGTGACTTTGTAGAGTTCCCATCGACATTTGAAGAAGACTGGGCAGCGCACCCTAAAGTGCTGGCTAACTATGCTAAGCACTATGAAACAGGCGAAGTCATTCCTGAGGCACTACTAGAAAAATTACTTGAGTCTCGCAGCTTTAATCAAGGGTTTGACACCTTAGAGTATATGGCGGCAGCACTAGTTGATTTAGAGTGGCATTCACTTGCTGCTGATGTGCCATTACAAGATGTGGCGAGCTTTGAAGCAAGCGCCCTGAAAAAACACGGTGTTGACATTAAAGCGGTACCACCTCGTTACCGCTCAAGCTATTTTGCTCACGCTTTCCCGGGCGGCTACTCTGCAAGTTATTACGCTTACATGTGGAGTGAAATCCTTGCAGCTGATGCCTTTGCTTACGTACAAACTCAAGGCGGTCTAAACCGTGAAATTGGGATGAAGTATCGCAAAACCATTCGTGAAGTGGGTAACTCAGTACCACCAATGGATGCGTATAAAGCCTTCAGAGGTCAAGAGCCGACGACTGATGCATTACTTGAGCGTCGTGGTTTAAACTAACGCTATTAGAACCTTGTGGCTTAACATCATTTAAGTTTGGTTAAAGCTAATTTTATTTAGCACTTAAACTTAAATCCTAAAAATGCCGCTCATTTGAGCGGCATTTTTTTATCTCAATTTTCACCTAGATCCGAGTACGCTGATTAGCAGTACCTGTTAATCCCTATAATTGCTAACCCTTGCACTCACCATTGGCAGAAACAGTCATTCACTCACAGTGCTAATCGCTGCTTCTCTTCGCTAACAATAACTGCTGCATAAACAAAACATGTGAGCTTAAACCTTTGAGGTTCACTCTAGTGATTCGACTTAGATATTTAGCTTATATATACCACTTTATTATGCAGCCTTGATTTTAAAACATAAAAAATGCCGCTCATCTGAGCGGCATTTTCATACAAGCTAGCTATATCTAAAGTTCGCGATAAGCTTAAATCAAACCGAGTTAGCTTACGCTATTTAGTGATCAACTTCAGTCCAATAACGCTTAATACAAATAGCACACTACAGGTGACCAAGCCCATGGCCACTGACGCGGTAAAACCTAATACACCGTAGCCAATAATACTAATGACCGCCACGATTAACGCATAAGGTAATTGCGTCATTACGTGATCGATATGGTGACAACTCGCCCCCGTTGACGACAAGATAGTGGTATCTGAAATCGGTGAACAATGATCGCCAAATACTGCACCAGATAACACGGCTGCAAGCATAGGTAACATCATAGTGCTATCACTGCCCATCGCCATATCAGCTGCAATTGGCAACATGATACCGAAGGTACCCCAGCTGGTGCCGGTTGCAAATGCGGTTAGGCCTGCTAATAAAAATAATACTGCAGGTAGCATCGCAAATGGAATATTGCCTGTGGCTAAACTGGCCATGTATTTACCGGTTTCAAGGTTGCCAATAACCGTTGAAATCGTCCAAGCAAATAACAAAATATAAATGGCAGGTAGCATTGATTTAGCGCCAAGTTTGATGCCAGTGAACACCATAGGCAGAGCAATTTTTTGCTTCACAGTTAATACTAAGGTGACCGCTAACCCCACCAGTGAACCGTAAAATAGTGACGAGCTCACTTCAGTATTTTCAAATGCTCCTAAAATGCTAAAAGGTAAATCATTAGCTGATAATGCATCAGCGCCTGACGCCACCATGAAATAGAAGGTTGCCGCAACTAACACTAATATAGGTAAGAATAAGCCAATGATTTTACCGGTTTCCGCTTCTGGTAAATCGGCTGTGGCTCCTGGTGGTAAGCCTTTAGATTCGTCGAACAACTCACCCTTTTGGGCATTTTGTTCATGCTTACGCATTGGGCCAATATCTAAACCAAATAACGCCACACACACCAATAATAATAATGCAAAAATGGCATAAAAGTTCATTGGGATCATTTGCAGGAACACACTTAAATGCCCTGTATCAGCAAAGCCATGAGCCGTTAAAATCCCGCCGATCAGGGCGATAATGTACGCCCCCCAGCTTGAAACAGGCGAGATAACACAAATTGGTGCCGCTGTTGAATCCAATAAGTAGGCTAATTTAGCCCGTGAAATGTGGTAACGGTCGGTGATTGGACGTGCAATAGATCCCACCACAATACTGTTAAAGTAGTCATCAATAAACACTACAACACCAAGGAAGATAGTCATCAACTTGGCATCACGTTTATTGCGAATACGTTGATGAGCCCAATCAGCAAAGGCGCGAGCTGAACCACTTACCGTGATTAATGCCGTGATCATGCCCAAAATCACCAAGAAACCTAAAATTTGTAGGTTCCATGAATTGAGCGCGCCATCATCCCAAACTAGACCCGTGACGGTAGTCAGTAAATTTGAGGCTGCAGCGCTAACTGAAAAATCACCGAGTAAAAACACCCCGGTGATAATACCTAAGCCCAATGAAAGTAAGACTCGGCGAGTTAATACTGCGAGCAAAATAGCCACTACTGGTGGCAAAAGCGAGAGAGCCGAATCGGCGTAACTTGTTATCATCATTTCTTATAATTTCTTCGTTGAGTACGAATGGAGAATAACTGATAAGGCAAGTTTACGTTGAATACGTAAACGAAATTCTTTTCAGTAGCACTCCACAGTAATATCAATATCGTTGTCGATATATATTCTTCTACCCTTTCGGATAGAAATTACCATGACAGTGCAGTCCCTTTCGGTAACTGCCCCAATAAATGGTTTTGATAGAATCCATTTACTTCGGCACTAAATCCTTTCCGAATAAGTTATTGGCATCACCCAACTCACCCGTACTGATACTTAATGCACCTCTACTTATGCTAACAACAGAAAGGCTCTGTATATCAACACCCCATCATACAAACATAAGCAGTAGCATCATTGCCAGATAAAACTTGATTATCTTGTGATATATAACATCACAACTAAAACCGCGCACATTGACGCAGCACCAGTGTAACCTTTTATTAGCAAGGGTTCATATTTAACGCAGTGGTAATTTTTGCTCACTGATAGAACAGCACCGCAAATAACAACGCATTAGTATAAATTGGCAGCAACTATCTACGGAACATTAAAAAAGGCTTTTACCTCTCGGTAAAAGCCTTTTAGTGCCGTTTTTTATTAGTGGATATTAACTCACTAAAAAACTAGCGTAAGCCATAATCCTATTATAAAGAGCATTATTTAGGACTCTTATTTAGGGCTCTAATTAAGGGCTCTAATTAAGGACTATAGCAAATTAGTTAGCTCAGGGATCGCTTCAAACAAATCAGCTTCCAGACCATAATCTGCAACCTGGAAAATCGGCGCTTCAGGATCTTTGTTGATTGCCACAATGACTTTAGAGTCTTTCATACCAGCAAGATGCTGAATAGCCCCTGAGATACCTACAGCAATATACAGATCAGGTGCGACAATTTTACCAGTTTGTCCTACTTGTAAATCATTCGGTACAAAGCCAGCATCAACAGCTGCGCGCGAAGCACCAACAGCAGCAGTTAATTTATCAGCAAGCGCTTCTAAAATAGCAAAGTTCTCACCACTGCCCATACCGCGGCCGCCGGAAACAATCACCCCAGCACTGCCAAGCTCAGGACGCTCTGATTCAGTTAATGTTTGCGAAACAAATTCTGCCGCTGCTGTGGCAACAAAATCAACCATAACCGCTTCTGCACTGCCGTCATTGGTTGCGGCATCAAAAGCACTGGTTCGTACTGTTAGCACTTTAACCGCATCTAAACTTTGCACTGTCGCTAATGCCGAACCGGCATAAACAGGACGCACGAAGGTATCTGGGCTTACAACTTCAATCACTTCAGAAACTTGCGCCACATCTAATAACGCCGCGACTCGTGGCAGGGTATCTTTACCGACACTGCTAGCCGCAGAAATAATATGTTCGTAATCACCTGCAAGGTTAACCACTAACTGTGAAAGGTTTTCTGCTAGTTGCGCTTGATACACAGCATTATCAGCAACTAATACCTTGCTTACGCCTGTTAATGCTTGCGCTGCGGTAACTGCTGCAGCGCAATCACTACCAGCAACTAACACATGCACATCACCACCAATGGCAACCGCTGCGCTTACTGCTTTAGCGGTATCTAATTTTAAGCTTGCGTTATCATGTTCAGCTAATACTAAAATAGTCATAATTAGATCACCTTCGCTTCATTTTTTAACTTTTCAACTAATTCAGCCACTGAATTCACCATGATGCCAGCTTTACGCTCAGCTGGAGGGGTGACTTTTATAATGGTTTGATGTGCTTTTAAGCTTACGCCTAAATCATCAATTGAAAGTGTCTCTAATGGCTTACGCTTAGCTTTCATAATATTAGGTAATGATGCGTAACGAGGTTCATTTAAACGTAAATCAACCGTAACCACCGCTGGTAATGGCATTTTTATTGTTTGTAAGCCGCCGTCAATCTCACGGGTTACTTCTGCACTGTCTGCCGTTAATGTTAGCTCTGATGCAAACGTTGCTTGAGGCATATTCGTTAATGCAGCTAGCATTTGACCGGTTTGGTTATTGTCGCCATCAATAGATTGCTTACCAAATATCACTAATTCTGCTTGTTCTTTTTCTTGAACCGCTTTTAAAATTTTAGCAATCGATAACGGCACTAACTCGTCATCAGTCAGGACATGAATAGCACGGTCGGCACCAAGCGCCATCGAGGTACGTAATTGTTCTTGAGCATTTTTAGCTCCAATAGTGACCACAACAATTTCCGTAACACTTCCTGCTTCTTTCAATCTTACAGCTTCTTCAACTGCAATTTCACAGAATGGGTTTAACGCCATTTTCAAATTAGCAGTATCAACATTTGTGTTGTCAGCGTTTACTCTGACCTTCACATTTGCATCGACTACGCGCTTTACAGGCACCAATACTTTCATGGGATTTCCTTTTACACCTTCAATGTATGTGGACGGCACATTGGTTTTAACCAATGTAATATGGCTCAACTTTACGGCCTGTTAACGTTAACGTCAACCTAAGTCAAACACTTGTTTATATTTTTTTTGGCTCAATCTGCGTTTAAAAGAACTGACTTCTGCACAATTTATATTAAATAAGGTACCTAAAAGGTAGATTAATTAATTTTTATCTACTTATTGATGATTTTATTTGATCCATTCAGATTTAGTTTCTATTATTAATGACTATTCAAGTAAACTTATTTTTTACTATTAAATATTGTGCTTTATTGACATGCTTAATGGTCAATTAAATTTGACACTCCAATGCTAAATAATTAAGCAATGTAGCGATTTTGATAGGTATTCTTTAATCTCTAAAGCATTACTTGAAAACTTATTATTTAATAACCATTAGGATGCACATTGATATGAGTGACTTTTTAGAAATACTAACCCATGGTCGTCGTTTTAAAGCTGCAGTTAAAGAGTTGTCTGTAGAAGATTTACGTGAGCTTTCAGTAAAGCTTGAAAAAATCATTACAGAAAGAGAAGAAGACGAAAAAGCAGAACAAGAAGCCAATGCAGAAAGAAATGCACGCATTGCTGAAATTCTAGCGCAAATTGAAAACAGTGGTTTATCAATTGAAGACTTAGGTGAAGTATCAATTAAGCCTGCACCAAAAAAACGTGCGCCGCGCCCTGCTAAATACCAAATTGAAGTTGATGGCGAATTAATCCAGTGGACGGGTCAAGGCCGTATGCCAACTGTGTTCAAAAACCAAGTTGATAATGGCAAAACAATGGAAGACTTCTTAATTCCTGGTATGGAATAACACTTGCTGTTTTGACATCCTTCATATAGAAAAAGCTTACTTTGGTAAGCTTTTTTCTTATCTGTATTCTATTCCCACCTGCTAGCAAGCATTGTAAACTATACTACATTCACCTCTTTTGAATTAGGCTTTACTATGAACGTTTCTCGTCCTGTTTTTTCTTTAGCTATAAGCTCAGCAATATTATTATCTGGTTGTGCTAGTGAATACACTTTTAATAGTAACCTAGACGCTAAGGCAATTGATGACTATTTCAAACCTGGAAATGTGGTTCTATATAAAGAGAACCAACGCCCTAAAGGGTCATTTGAGGTGTTAGGCCTAGTTGAAGGTGAATCATGCCAACAAACTGCTGATGGGGTTCCTGCAAGCATTGCAGATGCGAGAACCGATGCACGAAAACAGGCGGTCGAGCTAGGTGCCAATGGGCTAATGATCAAAAAATGCCTATTAACAGAACAACAGGTCGACAGCTGCTACAGCCAAGCAATTTGTGTCGGCCAAGCAATTAAAACCGCTACTGAGCAGTAGATACTTGTTAATAATTTAGTATTAGAGCAACCGACTATTAATGGCTAATGGTCAAAGAAATTAAACCATCAGGCTAAGTGTCTAAGTCATTTTATTTATGCTGTTATCCGAAGCATTTTAAAGACGTTAACACCCGCTTTGCTTAAAACCTTACATTGGCTAATGGCTCTTTAGTATTAAATTAACAAAGCATTGAACATTTATTCGGTTCAATGCTTGATTATGCCCCCTCTTAATTTATTAGTAACAACACTTGACGGTTTCTTAGACATGAAAACAGATCCTAACGCGCAAAACTTTAACTCTCAAATAGAGGCCGTCGGGTATTGTCGTACCCCTTACAAACAAAAGTTTGGTATCCCAAGACAACCAGGGTTGGTAAATATTAAAGGTGTTATTGAATTAGCCCCTCAAGTCAATAACCTTGATGCGGTTAGAGGTATTGAACAATATTCACACTTATGGCTGCTTTTTTGTTTTCATGAAAACCTACAGCAAGGTTGGAAAAATACCGTCAGACCACCAAGATTAGGTGGCAATGAAAAGTTAGGCGTATTTGCCACCCGCTCTACATTCAGACCTAATGGTATTGGCCAGTCAGTGGTTAAATTGCATAAGGTTATTCAGAAAAATGGCAAAGTTTGTCTTGAAATATCCGGCATGGATTTATTAGATGGTACCCCCATTATTGATATAAAACCTTATATTCCATTTTCTGACTCAATAGAAAGTGCGACAGGTGGCATCGCTCAAGATGCGCCAAAATTAATTGATGTACAATTTTCAAGCTTGGCAAAAGCGCAAATTGACGCCCACTCATCTAAGCTCAATAACAGTGATTTAATTCAACTTATTACTGACGTGTTAGCTCAAGACCCTCGACCTGCTTATAAAAAAGCCAAAGCAGATCCAAAATTATATCAAGTGGCCTTATATGATATTGATATTTTTTGGACCGTCACTGAGCAGCAGATTAATGTTATTGAAATTAAACCCACCAGCGTTGGTCAAAACTAATATGAAGTCTGATTTGAACAGCACCCTTGATACAAACAAAAGTCCTGATTATCAAACTCAGCATAAAAAACGTTTATCTTGGATGCCGTGGTTGTATTTTTCCTTAAAAGACAAACAATTTACCTGGGCTAAACCCTGGCAAGATGAAGTTCAGCAACAATTTGAGCAGCTTGAAACCATTAAGTTTGGTCAGCAGTGTTTTATCGCCCCCGAAGCCAATGTGTTTGCAGAGCCTGGGCGCAATATAACTATGGGAAATCAATGCATGATTGCCGCCGAGGTGTTTTTACATGGGCCGATAACCCTAGGCAATGAAGTGGCCATTAATCATGGCTGCTCTTTTGATGGCGGTCGCTGCGGCATCACCATTGGTGATAAAACCCGTATCGCCAATAACGTCACGATTTATGCTTTTAACCATGGCATGTCAGCAGAGCAAGATATCTATCAACAACCCAGTCAATCAAAGGGTATTGTCATTGGCCGTGATGTATGGATTGGCGCCCAAGCTGGCATTGTTGATGGGGTTACTATTGGCAACCAAGCCATTGTTGGCATGGGTAGTATTGTGACCAAAGATGTTCCCGAATTTGCGATTGTTGCCGGTAACCCTGCCAAAATCATTGGCGACCGACGCGATAAATAGTTGCTTTAATTTATCGCCCATATCATTTTGCCATAGCCCTATGGCTATCTTTGTCAGGTATCGCTTAATTATCTGGTGACTTCATCGTTACAGGTGATAAAATGTCGCACATTAATAGCTACTAAGTGGACATTGGGAATGCGAGTTAGCAAGTACCTGCTTTCAACACAAAAAGAAACACCTGCAAATGCAGAAGTCATCAGCCATCAATTGATGTTACGTGCCGGCTTTATCCGTCGTAATGCATCAGGCCTTTATTCATGGTTACCGAGTGGTTTACGTGTATTACGTAAAGTCGAAGCCATTGTTCGTGAAGAAATGAACAAAGTCGGTTCTATTGAAATTTTGATGCCCCTAGTACAGCCGGCCGATCTTTGGGTTGAAACAGGACGTTGGGAAAAATTTGGTCCTGAATTGCTCCGCTTCCAAGATCGTCATAACCGCGACTTCGTTTTAGGCCCAACCCATGAAGAAGTGATTACTGATTTAGTCCGTAAAGAAGTGAGCTCTTATAAGCAATTACCACTGACATTATATCAAGTACAAACAAAATTCCGTGATGAAGTCCGTCCTCGTTTTGGCGTGATGCGTGCACGTGAATTTTTGATGAAAGATGCCTATTCTTTCCATTTAACCCAAGAGTGCATGGATAAGACTTATGCAGACATGCATCAAGCATACTGCAACATCTTTAATCGTATGGGTCTTGCTTTCCGTCCTGTTATTGCTGACACGGGTTCAATTGGTGGTAGTACCTCACATGAGTTCCATGTTCTTGCTAACAGTGGTGAAGACTTGATCGCTTATTCAACTGAAAGTGATTATGCCGCAAACATTGAAAAAGCAGAAACTGCAGCACCAACTGGCACATTAGCCGCACCAACACAGGAAATGACTGTCGTTGATACGCCAAATGCCAAAACCATTGCTGAATTAGTTGAGCAGTTTGAACTTGAAATAACTAAAACAGTTAAAACCCTGATTGTTAAGGGCGCAACTGAAGATGCACCATTGGTAGCATTAGTTATTCGTGGCGATCATGAGTTAAACGAATTAAAAGCTGAGAAGCATGAGCTCGTTGCCTCACCACTTGAGTTTGCCACTGATGCTGAAATGGTTGCAGCTGTAGGCGCAGGTCCAGGTTCAATCGGCCCTGTAGGCCTTGAAATGCCTATTATCATTGACCGTGACGTCGCGCTAATGAGCGACTTTGCTGCTGGTGCTAACCAAGAAGGTAAGCATTACTTTGGCATCAACTGGGAGCGCGATTTACCAATGGCACAAGCGATGGATATTCGTAACGTGGTTGAAGGTGAAGCAAGCCCAGATGGTAAAGGTGTTTATGCGTTTGCACGTGGTATTGAAGTCGGTCATATCTTCCAACTTGGTACTAACTACTCAGAAGCAATGGGCGCAACCGTACTTGATGAAAACGGTAAGTCAAAAGTGATGCAAATGGGTTGTTATGGCGCTGGTGTTAGCCGTATCGTTGCCGCTGCAATCGAGCAAAACCATGATGACCGAGGAATGAAGTTACCTGAGTCACTTGCGCCGTTCACAGTGGGTATTTTACCGATGAACATGCATAAGTCTCATCGCGTAAAAGACATGGCTGAGCAGCTTTACGCTGACTTAAGCGCCCAAGGCATCGAAATCTTATTAGATGACCGTAAAGAGCGCCCAGGTGTGATGTTCAATGACATGGAGCTAATTGGCTTGCCTCATGTGATTGTTATTGGCGATCGTAATATCGATGCAGGCGTGTTTGAATATAAAAACCGCCGCACCGGTGAAAAACAAGATATCCCGTTTGACCAAATTGTTGACTTTATTACCTCGTCAATCAAAGGTTAATCCATTGCCTTAGAGCATTACCTAACAGTAGTGCAGTAAACAACGCACCTTTTTAGGTGCGTTTTTTTTAGCTTTTTTTCTGATTATAAAATTAGATTGGTAATGATTATGTTATTTTGATTGGTATAACCAGTTATTGCTATACATACTGATATCATCAGCTTATCAAACAGAGGAGAGCATCGTTGTCAGAATCAATTGCACTGGTATTAGGTGGTGGTGGCGCGCGAGCAGCGTATCAAATTGGCGTACTAAAAGCGCTGGTTCAGCTTTATCCGCGAAATCATCATATCCCGTTTGATATTCTTAGTGGTAGCTCAGCAGGTGCAATTAATGCCATTTCATTGGCCACTCATGCCTCTTGTTTTCATTTAGGGGTTCGAAAACTTGATTGGGTATGGCGTCACTTTGAAACCCATAAAGTTTACAGTTCATCGTTTTGGCATGTATTAAAGCACTTATCAAAAATGGCCTTAAAAGGACTGCAAAGTGATACAGTCAATACCGAAGCTGGCAGCTTGCTGGATAATCAGCCATTACGAAAACTACTAAATCAGCTAATTGATTTTCAGCGTATTGAACGCAACATTGGTAGCGGCGCGTTAAAGGCTATTAGCTTAGATGCATCAAGTTATAATGACTCATATTCCTACAGCTTTTATCAAGCTAGCCATAATATTAACGACTGGCAACGGGCAAGAAGACAAGGCACTCGCACTACGTTAACCACGGATCATTTGATGGCCACATCTGCTATCCCGTTAGTGTTTCCATCAGTTAAGTTAAACCAAGCCTATTTCGGTGATGGCTCTGTGCACCAACTGTCGCCGTTATCCAGTCCGATACATTTAGGTGCCAGTAAAATTATGGTGATCAATCTAGATAGCCCTCATAAACAAAGGCACAGTGATATAGATGCTCACCCAAAAACAGCAACCATTGCAGGTCATTTACTGGATACCATTTTCTCAGACACTTTAAACAGTGATTTAGAACGCTTAGAGCGGATAAACAGCACCTTAGACCTTATTCCACCCGCCGATGCTAAGCTGGTTAATTTGCGTAAAATTGACACCTTAGTCATTAAGCCCAGTGAAGATTTAAGTGTTATTGCCGCGCGCTACTTTCAAGACTTACCTCTCGCCATCAGAATATTATTGAAATTTATTGGCATTAATCGTCAATCAGACTCAAGTATCGCGTCATACTTATTATTTGAAAAATCCTACACCAGTGCCTTAATTGATCTCGGTTATAAAGACGCTATGAACCAAATGGATACCATCAAAACCTTTTTTGAACTGGAAACCTAAATAGGCTTCTTGGCTAAATGATTAGTGCAGCACGACTCACTTTGAGATGAACTCACTGCCAAATACGCTGCTATTACAAATAATAAAAAGCAAGTTGCCACGCAACTTGCTTTTTTGGTGGAGAGTGTTTCCACAGGTGCCGCTTAATAAGTATTAGAAGCGTGAAGTGCCACCAATATAGAAACCATCTTCAAAAGCACGATCTGAACGACCATCATACTGGAAGGTCATATTTCTATAACCGAAAAAAACCGCCATATTAGGGTTAAAGTCATACTGCACTTTTCCACCTAATTCGGTGTAACCATCGACATCCGAAAAAGACAATACTGACGGCGCATAATAAGCATCAGCATGCAGCGATATTTTATTGCCTAGCGCAAAGCCATAGTGTCCACCGACGGCAATGACACTGCCATTAGGACTATTATCAAACCAAACACTGGATAACTTAGGGCCAATTTCAATTGAATGCGGACCAGTTTGATGGGTCATATGCATGGCAAACTGCGCCAAGTTACCCTTTTTATCTGAATACACATAACCGGCTTCAAGATTAACATTAGGGTTAATATTGGTCTTAATGTCAGCAGATACCACGTGCTCACTGAGCCCTAAAGAAAACTCAGTAGCATTAACATTGACGCAAAACACACTCGCTGCAATAACAGCCATCATTTTTTTATTCATTTATAACCTCAAACCTAAGTGCTTATGGGCCAAGATTATACTGAGCTAATTAATTAGTCTTTATAAAAAGGCCTAACACGAGCGCCTAGATGGATTAACACACAATTAAACCACAACCAAGTTACAATAAATAAGAGTTAGCAATACCTGTAAGTTAATATATCAAGTCGCGGTTGAGTATAACTTAATCGGTAAAATTAACTGCTCTCGTTGATGTCAAGCCCAGATCAGCTTATGCGTTTATTAAATCCGCATTTTAAATTGTGCACAATCCAATTTGCAGTTATGATAAAACTTAAAAGTATTATTATCGTTTTAGGAGTTGACCATGAGCCAAACATTTTATCAGCAAAGCGCAGTAGACATTCAAGGTAACACTGTATCCATGGATCAATTTAAAGATCATGTGGTATTGGTTGTTAACACCGCTAGCGAATGCGGCTTCACCCATCAATATAAACCCCTTGAGCACCTGTATCAGTTATATAAAGAGCAAGGTTTAGTGATATTAGGGTTTCCATGTAACCAGTTTGGCTCCCAAGAAAAAGGCGACGAAGCTACCATTAGCAAATTCTGTGAACTGAATTTCGGGGTTAGTTTTCCATTATTTAGTAAGGTGGACGTTAATGGCGCCAATGCCGCACCTATCTATCAGTTTCTTAAGTCTTCAGCTAAAGGGTTGCTGGGCAGTGAGTCAATTAAGTGGAACTTCACTAAATTCTTAATAGACAAAGAAGGCAAGGTGTTAAAGCGTTATGCACCGACCATGAAACCTGAAAATTTAGTAGAACAAATTGAGTATCTACTGAAAAAGTAATAGTTACCGCATTAAATCGACACTTAATGTATTTTTAATCTACTGATTTAATTGCATAAAAAAATTATTGATAAAAAATTGATGTTTTTTTGAACTATTTCACTTTGAGATGCTCATAGTATATAGACAGTGTTTTCACTTTCATCATCTCCCTGGGACTTCTAGCGCGGTCCCTTTGATCTCAAAGTGGATCAATAGGCAATCGTTTGATTGCCTTTTTTTATGGAGCTAATTTTTGATGAGACTGGTTTGTTAAAGCAAAGTTTATAAAGCACCCCTTAATCCTGACGATGTTCGCCATAAAAGAACAATAAAGGTTATCACAAAAACCCAATAAAAACAGATACATAAAAATGTATCGCTTTCGATCATTCTAAATATTTAAAAAATAATAAATTTTATTGAACCATTTGCAGCTTAGCCTCTCTTAGTAATGTAGCTAGTCAGTAATAGGCTAACCCCTCATCAAGGTTATTTCGATACTGAGCTTTTATAGATTTAATCTCCCCAATTATTTCGCTACTCGAATTTGGTAACTCTTTTTCATCATCACTCCCAATTGGGACATTGCTAACACGCTAGCGCACCGTTAACAGTGACCCGCATAGAAATACTTCTGGCAATCCACTGGGTTGCCATTTTTTTTGCGCCAAGTTTATCTCAGCTTGAATATGACCTGAGATTAAACAGCAATTCAAACTGCTGATTTAAAACTAAATTGCACTAATAAAATCCAATCAAGCCAGCTAGTCAAAAAAACTTTAAAATAATTTACCGCGG
>NZ_JBFRKH010000047.1:0-93317 GCF_041469265.1 Shewanella sp. 10N.286.51.B2 | reverse complement strand
ACATATCAGCGTGAGCGGTGAGTGTGGACGAATGCCCATGTGAAAGTAGATCATCGCCAAGCGCCTAATATCTCTCGTAAGAGAGTCGATAAAGCCCTGACTTAACAGTCAGGGCTTTTTTCGTTTGGGGCAAAAGAATAAATCCTAACGCTGATAACTTGAGTTATTAGCTGCAACATATCAGCGTGAGCGATGAGTGCGGACGAATGCCCATGTGAAAGTAGGTCATTGCCAAGCGCCTAATATCTCTCGTAAGAGAGTCGATAAAGGCCTGACTTAACAGTCAGGGTTTTTTCGTAGTTGGGGTAAAAGACAACAATTCCTGATGTTGATTGCTGAGTCATTAGCTGCTGAATATTATTACTTAAGGCAAGTGTGGGCAGTACCCATGTAAAAGCAGGGGTTATCTTTAGGGCTAACGGACTGAATAATGCTATGTCAGTGAACAATAGATCATAGTAAGGCTAGTCCACTAAGTCGCGCCAAGCAAAGTGTGTTTTGCCAAGGGTGCTACTGTGCAGAAGTTTTTACGTTGCTGAAGTTTTTTGATGGCATATTTTCGATTAGCTGTTGTTGATCTCTGTCGTCTTTAGTATGTTATTAATGCGTCAAATATTTTATTAGCAATCAACGGTGTAGCCTTGTCAAAGCGACCTTTATTTTCACTATCATTCTTAGTGCCTTTTTTTATAAGTGCCCTGTTCTTTCTATTAGTCAGCGGGGAGTTTTACTATGAAAGAGAAGAGTTGCATTCTCAACTGGCGGCTAATGAATCTAAGCACATTGAGAAAGAATTGTATCGGATGACGCATGTCATTGAGTCAGCGTTAGCTAATCAAGACACTTCAAGAATTGAACAAGAGGTTTCTCTTACTGCTATAGATAGCAATATGATGGTTTATGTCATTTTAGATGCTTCTAGCCAAATTCGCTTCGCTAATCATGTCATATGGCGTGACAGTAATGCTACTAATGTTATTGATGGTTACATCAATGACATCCATCAACAAGCGGTAAGCAATAAACGCCCACTGATTCAAACCAATTTAGAGCGTGGCTCTATACAAGCATATTATCCTATCAATGCCTCAGATAAATATAGTTATTCTAGCGCGGTAGATGTGATTTATGTTGAGTACAATATCTCCTCATTGATGGCTGAGGCTGCAGACAGCCTCCAAAAACGCTTTATTTATATTTGGGCAATTGGTGGCATAATTGTGCTACTTTTTTGCTTAGGGTTATATTTGGTACTAATTAAGCCTATTAGAACTTTAACTAAAAATGCGCAAAATATTGTCAATGCTAAAGGGGGATCGACTAAGGTGACTACCTTTGTCGATGAGTTATATTGGCTCAATAAGTCATTAGTTCAAGTAGGGCTACATTTAGCTGAAAGCAATCAGCGACAGACTAATGCTGAGCAGCGTTGGTTATATTCTATTAATGCAGATCAACACGGTATTTGGGACTGGGATACTATATCCAATGGCGTCTTCTTATCAGATCACTGGAAAGAAATATTAGGTTATCAATCCGATGATATCGCTAGCTCCTATGAAGCCTGGGAAGCTTTGTTACATCCAGATGATAAAAAAGCAGTGGTAGCAGCACTTAATAATTATCTGCAAGGTAAAACTCGCAATTACGAAAGTGTTCATCGGATGCTAACTAAGGCGAATGATTACATTTGGGTGTTAGATAGAGGTCAAATTATCCAGTGGGATGAACTGGGTAAGCCAATAAGAGTCATAGGTTCGATAAACGATGTTTCTTCTGAACTTGAAAACCAACAGATTACTGTAGAAAGGCAAAGTCATGTTGGGGTGTCAGATATTATTGATCGGGAAGCGTTAGCTAACGAATTGTTTGACCTTCAAGCTTATGCGCGTAAAAGTAATCAACATTGCAGCTTGCTAGTCATTAATCTAAGCAACATTAAGTTAGTAAATGAAGCGTTAGGTGAGCAACTCACTGATCGATTACTTATGCAGATTTCAGCAAGGCTTGCTGGGAGTTTTTCAAATAGCTGTCTGTTAAGTCGTCTGGGAGATGATGAATTTGTTATTGCAGCAAAAAATTTAGGTAATAATTTAGAGCATGCCAATAAACGTGCGTTAGCGTTAGCAAGTGAAGTTCGCCAAGTGGTTGGCCGTAGTTTCAGCATATCTGGACAAGATGTTTCAGTTTTTACTCAAATTGGAATGGTGGTTTTTGATGGCCAAGAATCTTTAGAACCGAGTCAGTTACTTTCTCGTGCAGATAAAGCTTTATGCAAAGCTATTGAAAGTAAGACCAATAGCTGTGTGCTACATAGCTTACTGTTGGATGCTAGCCACAATGAACCCTTGAAATTACAACGGGACTTAAAGTTAGCGATTAAGGCTGGCCAGATATCCTTGGTTTATCAGCCTGTAGTAGATATACATGGCAATACCGAAAGTGTTGAAGTATTGATGCGTTGGCATCATCCTCAGTTAGGTTTTATTCGCCCGAAGCAATTTATTCCAGTTGCTGAGCTTTCTAACACGATTTTTGAACTTGAATTATGGATGTTAAGTCAGGTTTGCTTATTTATAAAGAGCTTACAAGCTGCGAATTTAAATTGCCCGTGCTTTTCAATTAATGTCTCTTCTAGGCATTTTCATCAAGATATGTTTGTTGATGTTATTCTTAACAAGATTGCAGAAAGAGGCGTTAATTTTAATTTAATCCAATTGGAGTTGTCGGAAGATATCTTTTCTATTAATCCTATCACTGCAAAAAATAAAATTTTAAAACTACAGCGGGCCGGTGTCAGAGTCGCTATCGATGATTTTGGATCAGGTTTATGTCCGTTACATCGCTTTAATGGTATTCATTTTGCTCAGGTTAAGCTGGCTACTGGCTATATTAATGATATTGTTAGTTCAAAAGAGGCGCGAAAGATATTCCGCTCACTTATTAATATGACCAAACAGTTAAATTATCCTGTCGTAGTAAAGCACATTGAAGATCGTCAGCAGTTGAGTTTACTGAGCGATCTTAATAGTAATTTGTTTCAAGGCTTTGTAATTAGTAGGCCGCTATCCCAACAAGACATTAAACACTTATTAGAATCAGAAATTAACCTGAGCGTGGTTTGGAAAGTACCATTTAGTTAGTTTAAGTTATAAGTTAACTGGACTTCCCAAACTTCAGACAGTCATCAGGGTTTCTAAAGTGTTAATGGCACTAATATCAATGGCGCTAGTATAATTGCTATTAATAGCTGCTAATTAGTATTGCTCAAGAAAAGCGAACATACTTGTCAGTGCTTGGTTACGTACCTCATCTACTTCCATAAATATCTCATGCCGACTGCTGTGTATCCTTTGTAGCTGGCATAAGTTATTTTCCGCTCTATCTTGGGCTGCATTATCCACAATGGTGTCTTCAGTCGCTTGCAAAATAAGAATGGGCTTGATACTCGTTGCGGCCACTTGGGTTGCGTTATCAGCTGCTGTTATAGCTTCTAATAGCCAGTTGTTTGTGGGCGAGCCTAACTGAATTTGTGGATTCTGCTCAAACAGCGCGATAGAGGCTTGATAACGATTTTGGCTATGGGTTAGCTCATTGTCAGCAAAGCTGGTTGCATTATAGTTTTTACCACCAATAACATAGTTGGGCTCTTTGTCTGCAGTATAAGTATTTAGCAGCTTGGCTAAAGAGCGAATAAAGCCTTTATTCATTGGCAAGTTGATGCCATACATGGGGGCTGAAAACACCGCAGCATTAAATGTGCTTGGGTATTGGCCCATATACAAAGTACCTATGGTTCCCCCCATTGAGTGGCCCACAAGATATAGAGCATCATGTGCTTGGGGCTGAACAATTTGCTTGATAAAAACATGAAAGTCATCGATATAAGTCTGAAATTTATCAATGTGACCCTGGTGATTATTTTTTTGACTGCGTGATGACAAGCCTTGACCGCGATGATCGAGAATATAAACGCTATAGCCTTGCTGATATATATTGAACATCAGCTCTTTATATTTTAAATAGCATTCAACCCTGCCACTACTGATGACAATTGCTTTGTTGGTGGTTGGATTTCGAATAAAAGCATAGGCAATATCGGCATTGTCTTGACGTAGTTTGGCTTGCGTTACCGCTTGCCAAAATTGTTGCTGCTCATCATTATTAAGTTGTTGCTCTGACGAAAAAGACAAATCGATCACCTTAAGCTTTAAGAAATAGGACTAGGGTTTGGCTGGATGTAAACCTTGGCAGTGTAGCAAACAGTGATACTGATGGGGAAGGTGGTTATAGAGAGCTAAATGGCAATTTAGCTCTCTAATGAGTGTCTATTATTAGTTTGCTCGTTGCTGCTCGCTAATGAACTCGTCAACCATTTGTTCTAGGATCGCCATGGTAACTGAACCATTTTCTAGCAATGCATCATGAAATAAACGGATGTTAAAGTCTTCACCTAATGCAACTTCAGCTTTGTTACGTAAACGCTTTATGGTTAATTCACCAACTTTATATGACAGTGCTTGTCCTGGCCACGAAATATAACGGTCAATTTCGGTGGTGACATTGTGTAGTGATAATGCGGTGTTACTGGCCATAAACTCTATGGCCTGCTCACGGCTCCAGCCTTTTGCGTGCATACCAGTATCGACCACAAGACGTGCTGCCCGCCACATTTCATAGGTTAAGCGGCCAAAATTACTGTATGGGTCTCGGTAAAAGCCCGCTTCTAACCCTAGATACTCTGAGTACAATCCCCAACCTTCGCCAAATGCCGAGATATAACTCAAGCGTCTAAAGTCGGGTAAGTCTGTTAGCTCTTTATTTAGCGAGATCTGTAAATGATGCCCAGGTACTGCTTCATGCAAGGTTAATGCTTCCATTTCATATAGCGGACGTTTATCGAGGGCGTATGTATTGACCCAGTAGTAGCCTGGCTCATCATCACGGTTTGAGCCAGAGTAACGTCCCGTAGTGTATTTAGGGGCGATTTCAGCCGGTACTGGTTTAATGCCATAAGGGGTTCTAGGTAAGGTGGCGAAAAGTTTAGGCAAAGCAGCATCTGCTTTTTTAGCGATATAAGCAGCTTCTTTTAATAACTCTTCAGCTGTCTTTGGGTAAAACTGTGGATCTGTGCGTAAGAAATGCAGAAATTCAGCAAAGCTGCCTTCAAATTTTACCTCTTTGATGACTTGTTCCATTTCTGCTTTGATTCGGGCGACCTCTGATAAACCCAGTTGATGAACTTCATCGGTTGTCATGGCTAAGGTGGTGTAATAGGCCACGCGGTTTTGGTAAAAAGCCTCGCCATTAGGTAGCTCTTTTGCGGCAATCGCAATACGGGCATTAGGAATATATTCTTCAGTCATAAAATCGAAAAAATCTTGATACAGCGGTAGCACTTTTTGCTCAACAGTATCTCGACCTTGCTGGGTTAATTGCCGTTTTTCAGACTCACTAAAGTGATCGGGAAATTGAGTGAAGGGTTTGTAATAACCGCTGTCTTCAACAGGGACAATATAGGCACTAATACTTTGCTCAAAACCGGTTAAGGTTACTTTTGCTGGGGTAATACCACTGCTTAAGCCCTGTTTTAGCCAAAATGTTTGCTGGGCAAAATAAGTGGGTAAGGCATTAAGTTTCGCTAAATAATCTTGATAATCTTCAACGCTATTAAAGCGCCCATTAGCGATTGAGGCGATGTAAGCATGAAAACCACTTTCGGCCGTTATCGGTAAGTAATGATCTTTAAAGTTGTACATATCAACACTGTTTTGCAGTTGGTACGCTAATAACTGTGCATTAATTTTGTCGGTTTTTGACAGGGTGACCGGATCAATTTGCTTTAATGATGCCAGTAGCTTTTTCTGACGTAGATTCTTTTGGGCTAAGGATTCTGGTGATAAATCAGCTAATTTATCGGCCTTTGACTTATCGCCTAATGAATAGGCCAATGTCGGCGAGTAATCCAAGTCTACTTGCCAAGCGTTATCAATAATTGATTTCAGGCTCATATTTTCTACTACTGCCGCTGTAGCCGTTTCTTTTACCTGAGTTGGGGTTTCAGTTTTTTCGGGAACGCCTAAATAATATTGAGCTTTAGAACCTGAAGTCATTTTACAGCCAGATATGGCAAGCATGATTAATGCTGGCAGTATGAGCTTTCGCATGGGAAATTCCTTTAAACGTTGGTAAATAACAAATTTAGCTAACTAAGCCACAACATAGCAATTCAATCATATGCTCGCTAGTGAAATTCATCGACATAATTGTTACTGATTGCATAATTTAGTTGCTGCTAAGGTCGTTTTTTTGTCGATGCGTGTTAAACTTTGCTTGCTGGGTGTTCATAAAATAAAAAACACATTTAGCTCAAAAATTTAATAGGGGGCAAAAATGATCAATACATCCATTCCGCTGGTTGATTTGCATCGTCATTTAGATGGCAACGTGCGGGTCAAAACGATTTGGGAGCTTGGCCATCAGCATGGTATTCAACTGCCTGCTAACTCAATTGCAGAGTTGGCTCCCTTTGTTCAAATTCAAGGCAAAGAAAATAGTTTAGTGGCATTCCTGACTAAGCTGGATTGGATGGTGGGCGTATTAGCTGATCTAGATGCTGTAAAACGCGTAGCATATGAAAATGTTGAAGACGCGGCAGTATCAGGGCTTGATTACACTGAACTGCGTTTTAGCCCATATTACATGGCAATGAGTCATAACTTACCGATTGAAGGCGTGGTTGAGGCCGTTATTGATGGCGTCAAAGCTGGCATGAAAGATTATGATGTTAAGGTTAACTTAATCGGCATTTTGTCGCGCTCATTTGGACAAGAGAAATGCCGCTTAGAGCTTGATGGCTTGTTAGCGCATCGAGATAGCTTGGTGGCAATGGATCTAGCTGGCGATGAACTAGGTTTCCCTGGTGAGCTATTCAATGAACACTTTAAGCGAGTGAGAGATGCTGGCTTACAGATCACAGCCCACGCCGGTGAGGCGGCCGGTAGCGAGAGCATGTGGCAAGCAATTCAAGAGTTGGGTGCTACTCGAATTGGCCATGGTGTAAATGCTATCCACGACCCTAAGTTGATGGAATATTTAGTTAAGCACTCTATTGGAATCGAGTCATGCCCGACAAGTAATTTACATACTTCAACTGTGGCTGATTATGATGCTCATCCATTTACTCAGTTTCTGGATGCTGGAGTATTAATTGGTCTTAATACCGATGATCCTGGTGTGAGCGCGATTGATATCAAGCATGAATATCGTATCGCTAAGTCAGAACTGGGTTTAACTGATGCTCAGCTGATGCAAGTGCAACGTAATGGTGTTGAAATGGCCTTTTTATCAGGCAGTGAACGCAAGGCGCTATACGCGTCAAAGTTATAGTTAGCTCCTACCTGTTTAGCTGAAAATAAACATAAAAAAACCGCTGATAATCAGCGGTTTTTTATTGCGTGATAGTAAAAACTAAATCACTCGCGAGAACTGTTGCTGACGTGCTTTTTGACGATAGTAAACGTCAAAACACATACAGATATTGCGGATCAACAGACGACCGGTAGGGCTAATGGTAAGCTTACGGTCTGTGATATCAACTAATTTATCATCAATGAAGGTTTGTAGCAGTTTTAAATCTTCAACAAAGTACTCTTCAAAATTAATATCAAATTGCTGTTCAATTTTGGCTAAATCGAGGTCGAAGTGACAAATCATTTGTTTAATCACTACACGACGAATTTCATCGTCACGATTTAAGCTACAGCCTTTCCATAATGCGTGACCTTTTTCGTCAATCGACTCGTAGTATGGACGGATATCTTTTTGGTTTTGCGCATAACAATCGCCAATTTGGCTAATTGAAGACACACCTAAACCTAATAGGTCACATTCTTCCTGAGTGGTATAACCTTGGAAGTTACGATGAAGCTTACCGGCATTTTGAAGCTTTGAAAGCTCATCATCTGGCTTAGCGAAGTGATCCATACCAATGAACTGATAACCTGCACCGGTTAATGATTCAATGGTTTGATGCAACATATCTAGCTTTTGCTGTGGCGAAGCCATATCTTCATCTTTAATCTTACGCTGAGCGGCAAAACGAGATGGTAAGTGCGCATAGTTAAAGATAGACAAACGATCCGGTGATAACTCAATCACACGCTTAATGGTTTCTGCAAAGGTTTCAGGGGTTTGGTGCGGTAGACCGTAGATTAAATCTGCGTTGGTCGATACAAAGCCCATGTCTTTTGCTTTAGCCATTAAGTCAAAAATAAACTGCTCATCTTGTTCGCGGTTTACGGCAACTTGTACCTTTTTATTGAAATCTTGTACACCAATAGAAATACGGTTAAAGCCAGCTTCTTTTAATGTATCAAGCATGGTTAATTCGATTTCACGAGGGTCTACTTCAATAGAGAATTCGCCAACATCAGCAAAATTAAAATGACTTTTAATCAGCTTTGATAAGGTTAAGATTTGCTCTGGGTTTAAGAATGTAGGTGTACCGCCACCCCAATGCATTTGGGTCACAGTGTAATTTTTGAATAACGGGGCACGCTTAACAATTTCACTTGCAAGGTATTCAATGTACTGGTCAGCTTTATGTGCATGACGAGTAATGACTTTATTACATCCGCAGTAATAACAAAGCTTGGCACAAAATGGGATGTGGATGTATAAAGACAGTTTGTCACTTTTACTGGTTTCAATCGCTGAAAGTAGATTTTGCTCAGTAAAAGTATCGTCAAATTCTAAAGCCGTTGGATACGACGTATAGCGTGGACCACTGTAGTTATACTTTTCGATCATTGACTGATCCCAACTTATTTGTGTGGGCTGCTTCAAGGCGTGTCCTCCGGGTAAATTAGCAATGTACGAAGTATGCAAGTATCTTTAACAAATAACCTTGATCTACGTTGTAAATTTGAAATTTCTCATTAGCAATTAGGTGCATTTTTGCAGGAAAAGTTAGCATTTAGGTAGATTTGTGGCATAGCTCACAGCCTCAATATCCATGTTGAGGCTGTTATCTGTCTTATAACTAAGGGATTTGTTAAAAACTGTCGGTTATTAATGCATGAAATGAAACTGTTTCAACTTCTTAGCGTCTTCAAGCAAGCTTTGTTCTAACTTTGCTTCAGATTTCATTCTGGCTAAGTCCAATTTCATTCGCTGCTGTTTAGGTAAAGCGCTGCGTGCATCTTTTATGGGATGATCTTTAATACAGGCGTAATGCTCGAAGATATGCGGGAATTCAACGGCCATTGCTTCAGACATGGATAAGGTATCAAATAACTTAGCGATTCGCATTACCCCTTCAGAAGGCTCACAGCGCTCTTCTAACATGGCTGCTGCGATATACTTGATATCATCTAATACTTGTTGTTTTTTGGCTCTGGCTTCTATTGTGCGCTGCTTACTGGCTGCTAGTGATGCCTGTTGTTGTTTCTTGACTTGTAATAGCAAGTATCCGGCGTAAGAAGCTAAAAGTAATACAATGATGACAGCGACAACAATAACAATGCTAGACACAGTTTATCCTTAAAGTGATGTTAGGCTTGAATAAGGCTTAGTTTAGAATAAATAGAAAAATGGCATATCTGAAATAGATATGCCATTTAAAAGTAGTAATGATTAAGACTGGTAGTCTTTTAATACATCCGCGCCTGTTTCAAAGCGCTCATATAAATCATCATCTGAAGCGGCTTTTTTACTCGGAGCGGCTGGTGCTGGTAATTCTTCAGCATCCGAAATGCCTAATTTTTCCATCAGCGATTCAATTTTAGATAATTGGCTATCTAACCATTTCTGATCGTCAGCGGCTAAGTCTTTGCCTTCTTCTAGCAAATCAAGCAAGTCATTAAACCTTGGATCTTCTTCAAGCTTTAATAATTTTTGCTCGTCAGTCAGTTTAGGCTGTTTCACTTTTGCACTAGCAGCAACAGTTGCTTCTTTAGCTGGTGCAATCGATAACGCAACAGGCTTCTTGCTACCATGACGAGGGTCATTATTTTTTTGCGTTTTCACATGTGGTGATTCTTTTTCAATCAGGGCTTCGTTATGACGGCTACCTGATTTACGACCAGAATCATTCTTCTTGCCGCCGATGACTTTGCGCTCAGACTTTTTGACTCTTGGTGCTTGTTTAGGGCCATTTTCGCCGCCCTTGCGCGATTTTTTACTACGAGCCATTGGTGATCTCATTAGGTTGTAAAATTTGGCTAGACGGATTCATATCCACCTTGCACTAAATAAGGATGCGCTTTATATCAGACTTTGATGTTTTTTGCATCAATACGAGCTCTTTTGCTGCAAATAATAGCGTAAATTCGCTGTGTTGTGCCAAATACTCGAAAGTTTGTTGCTGATAAAAGCTAACGTGAGTGGGGTTATTCTTGAAATGCCATTTAGAAAAGTGATTTAAATCAGTCATTAAAGACGTACTTATTGCTAACCATCCACCAGGTTTTAGCAATTTTGACAGTAATTGCCATTCTTTACCTGGTTGCTGGAAATGCTCTAGTACCCGATAGCAGCAAATGAAATCGTATTGCTGATTGAAAAGTTGTTGATCGGCTTTAACAAATGGGTCGTACTGATAAAGGCGGTGACCCGCGTGTTCAATTTTGTCGAGGCTGGCTTTGTCTAGCACCCTGCCAAAATTGAGCCCTGTCAATGAACCACTTTGCTGGGCGCTTATCTGTGACAGCAAGGGTTTGATAAATTGAATTAGTTGCTTTTGCTTGCTGGCTTTATTGGCTCGGCCATAACGCTGTAATTGCGCTGCCGGCATAAGGTGGGATTGGGGGTTAGCGAAAACAAGGCCGCATTGATCGCAGCGGTAAAAGGCTCTTTTTTTATCTTGTAGAAAAAATTCAGCACGATAACGGCACAAGGGACATTTTATCATTGAAGTAAGCAGGCACCTGAACAAAAACAAAGATATATATCAATCAATAGCAGATTTAGGTTGATTATGAAAGTGATTACAAAAAGCGGAAATAAAAAAAGGTGGCAGTAAACTGCCACCTCGTAAAACAGTGCTTATCACACTATATTCTGATTCCAAGTATCCGTACTTGCTATGTGACTATCCCGGTCAGTATCCTTCTTGTTTTTAGCGCTTTCCATGCTTTTTTAGTTGTTATCGGTCTTCAATGACACTTTATTTAAATCCTGTTGCCGTCCTGACCACAGCTTCCGTAGATGGTCTTCAATGACACATCAATTTCCTAGTTGTCTTCAATGACATTAGTAAACAATCCATGTTTAAAGTACCGTCCAGTGATATCAAGCCTCCGCAAGTGCATCCTAAGCAATTAGCTTCCTTTGCCGCTACTTTAATCCTTAAAGTAGTGTCCTTATGGGGTTTTATCTCTGTTGCGTAAGGGAGTGCTATTTAAGCGTGTCGACCATTCGGTCTAATCCTTACAAATTCTATATGACCTGGACTTCAAGCTGAAATCACTACTCTTATTATTTTTAGTGAGTGGTCTTATTTATATTATTGTTATTGGTAAATATTATTCTTATATCTTAAATGTAAACGTAGCCGAAATCTGTGAGATAGAATTGATATTTTTGTTCTGACAGTTGGGTTCATTTCGGTACGGGGCTATTTAACCCTAAAAGAGCGATCTCTGTCAAGCCTCAATAGCCTCAAGTTTACGTAAACGTAAACTTGAGGCTATAAAAAAGGGTGAATTGTCACCCTTTTTGTCGTTGTCAGCGCGAGCAGTAAAATTTACTTAAGGCTTGAAATATATTGAGATAATGCTTGGATATCACTGTCAGTTAGCTTTTTAGCAACATCTTGCATCATGCCATTGAGATCGTTGTTACGATTTGTATCGCGGAATTTATTTAGCTGGATTTTGACATAATCAGCATGTTGACCACCAATTGATGGGAAGCCTGCAAGCTCTGCGCCTTTACCATCTGGTCCATGACATGCCATGCATGAAGTGATACCACGATCCATATCGCCGCCTTTATAAAGGGCTTCGCCTTCAGCAGGAATACTCGCCACATCGGCTACATTTAATGTTTGGCTAGCATAATATGCAGAAACATCCTTAATATCTTGTTCAGATAAGGATATTGACATGCCTATCATGGTAGGATCATTACGACCTTCTTTGCCGCCGCTTTTAGCCGCCGCTTGGAAATCATGTAATTGCTTTTCTAGATAAGATGCGTGCTGTCCGGCCAGTTTAGGCCAAATAGGAGCAATGCTGTTACCGTCAACACCGTGACAGGCTGAACACATAACTGATTTAGTTTTACCCGCTTCCACATTACCTTCAGCGATTGCAGGGGTTGATATAGCGGCAAATACAGACAGCGCAAGAGCTAACTTTTTCATGGCGTTCCAACTTCTTGTTTAATTTATTGTCCTGAGCTTACTAGGGTGACCTGCAAGCGTGGTAAAATCTACAAACTGTGATCCGGGTAATATTTTACACGAAAATGTGGAAAAGTAAGCAAATCTTACATAATTAAGGTATTACCTAAAAATTATTGGAGTAAATCGTGTCAGAAACGCGTATAGATTTTCGAAAAACCAAGTTTTTAATTAGTGCGCCAGACATTGCACACTTAAATGAGTACTTACCTGGTGATGCCGGAGTAGAAATAGCGTTTGCTGGCCGCTCTAATGCAGGTAAGTCAAGCGCCTTGAATGCATTAACGGATCAAAAAGGCTTAGCAAGAACCAGTAAAACCCCCGGTCGTACTCAACTTATTAATGTTTTTGAACTTGAAGAAAACCGTCGTCTAGTTGATTTGCCTGGCTATGGTTTTGCTAAGGTGCCTTTAGCATTAAAAAATAAATGGCAAAAAGCTTTAGGTGAATATTTACAAGAGCGCGCCTGTTTAAGCGGTGTTGTGGTGTTAATGGATATTCGCCATCCGCTTAAAGATCTCGATTTGCAAATGATTGAGTGGGCTGTGCTGAGTGAAATCCCAGTGTTAGCTTTGCTTACTAAGTCTGATAAGCTCGCGCAAAACGTCAAAATGAAGACAGTTAATGCGGTGCGTAAAGAGTTAGCTGAGTATGGGGATTGGGTTAAAGTTGAACCTTTCTCTTCTACTAAAGGGACTGGTAAACCTAAAGTGCTAGGCATTTTAAATGAGTGGTGTAACCCAAGCTGGCTCACTGAAGCTGAAGCGGAGCAAGCATCGCAAGAGCAGGCTGAATAAGAATAACTAATTCTTATTCAGTTTAAAAAGGCTATTAAGACTTTGTACTTAGTAGCCTTTTTTGCATTTAAAAATCGAGTTTCGAAAAATGGCAAAAAAAAACCGATAACTAAATAGCTATCGGTTAAAAAAATTAGCTCTTTTGGGGAGAAGCTAAATTCAACAAGACTCAAGTGCCATCTACTCATTGATGACGCTCAATAAGCTCATAATACCTGTTTCTTAAATGTAGTTAAAGTATTTGCTCTAAAATTTATTTTGGGCAAAAAAAAGCTCCAGCATATATAGATGCTGGAGCGCCATAATTCGGCTTGTCACTATTTCTAGTGAAATAAAAAGGTCTGAAAGATGGAACATCTTAACCTCTGTACCCTACAGCGAAGATAATACGGTATTAGCCTTTAAATGAAAAACTGTTTTTCGTTAAAATGAACAATATTGTGAGCAGCAACACAATTTATGCTGGGTTTATCAGCGTTTTTTGTGCAAAAGACTAAGTGGTAAACAAGCAGGTAAAAAAATACCTGTAAATTTTTCATTACAGGTATTTTGTATTCGGCAATGACTATCTGTTTAGCCGCATCCGTTTCATCATCTGTTTAGGTGTATATGTGAGTCGTTAAACCCTAGTGCGCCTCATCCCAATTGTTTCCAAGTCCTGCTTCAGCTAATAGCATCACATCAATGGAGGCCGCTTCGGCCATCAGTTCACAGACCTTGCTCTTCAAGGCTTCTGCTTTATCTGCATCCACTTCGAAAACCAATTCATCGTGCACCTGCATCATCATGGTGATCTCACCTTGAGTGTCGTTCTCAATCCAAGCGGCGATCTTTATCATCGCTTTTTTGATGATATCAGCGGCAGTGCCTTGCATTGGCGCATTAATCGCTGCGCGCTCAGCCGCCTGACGGCGCATGGCGTTTCTGTCTTTAATATCAGGTAAGTACAGTCGTCTGCCGTAAAGGGTTTCGACATAGCCAACATCAGCGGCTAACGCGCGGGTGTCTTCCATGTACTTCAATACGCCAGGATAGCGGGCGAAGTAAGTATCAATGTAGGTTTGAGCTTCTTTACGTGGGATATCTAGCTGCTTGGCCAAGCCAAACGCTGACATGCCATAGATTAAACCGAAGTTAACCGCTTTAGCTCGGCGGCGTTGCTCGGTAGTCACTTCTTCAAAATGCACCCCAAATACTTCTGCTGCGGTGGCTTTATGAATATCTTTATTTTCAGCAAATGCTGTCAATAAGCCTTTATCTTGTGAAAGATGCGCCATGATGCGTAATTCAATTTGCGAGTAATCGGCAGCCAATACTTTACGGCCTTCAGCGGCGATAAAAGCTTGCCTAATGCGGCGACCTTCTTCGGTTCTGATAGGGATATTTTGCAGGTTTGGCTCGCTTGATGATAAACGTCCTGTGGCGGCATTGGCTTGATGATAGCTGGTATGCACGCGCCCGGTAACAGGATTAACCATTAATGGCAATTTGTCGGTATAGGTGCTCTTTAATTTTGACAGACTGCGGTGCTGCAAAATAATTTTAGGAAGCGGGTAATCTAGGGCTAATTCAACCAGTACATCTTCTGCGGTTGACGGGGCACCTTTTGGGGTCTTTTTGATGACCGGATAGCCAAGTTTATCAAAAAATAATGCCTGTAATTGCTTTGGAGAGCCGAGGTTAAACTTCTCACCGGCGATGTCATAAGCCTTAGTTTCAAGATCGTCAATCTTCTGTGCAAGTTCATCACTTTGTTGACTGAGCAGCATGCTGTCAATGAGTACGCCTTGACGTTCGATATTTGATAATACTTGGATTAGCGGTAATTCAAGTTCATTAAATACTGAGCTGAGTGTTGGCTCTTTCTCTATTCTTGGCCATAGGTGCTGATGTAAACGCAGGGTGATGTCGGCATCTTCTGCTGCATAGGGCGCTGCTACATCCAAATTAATTTGGTTGAAGGTTAACTGTTTTGCGCCTTTGCCGGCAATTTCTTCAAAGCTAATATTTTTATGACCAAGATACTTAAGGGCTAATCCGTCCATATCATGACGAGAGGCGACAGAGTTAAACACGTAGGACTCAAGCATGGTATCAAAGCGAACACCTTTAAGGCTGATGCCTGCATTGGCAAAGATACTGATATCGTATTTTAGGTTTTGGCCGACTTTTTCAAGTTGGTCATTTTCTAAAATCGGTCTTAATTGCTCAAGTGCGTACTCCATAGCAAGTTGCTGTGGTGCGTCTAAGTAATCATGGGCTAACGGCAAATAAGCCGCTTTACCTGCTTCTATTGCAAATGAAATACCGACCAGCTTTGCTTCCATGTAGTTTAGGCTAGTGGTTTCGGTGTCGATGGCAATTAATTTAGCTTTTGATAGCTTTTCAATCCAAAGGGTTAACTGCGCTTCGGTTAATATGGTGTCATATTCAACTTCAATGGCCGCAGCGACAGGCGTGATTTCCTCTGTGGTGTTAGACTTGCTTGATGTATTAAAGCCTGATTTATTATCCAATACTTCTGCTAACCAGCGCTTGAATTCCATTTCACCATAAAGCTTAACTAATTCATCGCGGTTTTGTGGTTTGGTGGCTAATTTATCCCAGTCATTATCCCACTCCACATCGGTTTTGATGGTGGCAAGATCGTATGACAGCTGCAGCATGTCTTTATTTTCGGCAATTTTCTTTGGCATGGTTTTAGAGCCGCGGAAAGTCACATCTAACACGCTCTCAGGATTGGCGATAAGTTTATCGACGCCGCCAACCCCCGTTAGCATTGCTAATGCGGTTTTTTCACCAACACCGGGCAGACCTGGAATGTTATCGGCTTTATCGCCCATCATGGCGAGCAAGTCGATGATCAACTCTGGGCCGACACCAAACTTAGCGGTGACTTCTTCTGGGCCCATAATGGTATCGGTCATGGTGTTAATTAAGGTGACATGTTCATCTACAAGTTGCGCCATGTCTTTATCACCAGTGCTGATTAAGGTTGCTCGACCTTCTTGACTAGCTTTGAGCGCGATGGTGCCAATAACGTCATCGGCTTCAACACCTTCAATACTGATTAATGGTAAGCCTAATGCTTTAATAATGGCATGCAATGGGGCAATTTGGGTACGTAAATCATCAGGCATTGGTGGGCGCTGAGCTTTGTATTCGCTATACATATCATTACGGAAAGTTTTGCCTTTAGCGTCGAAAATTACCGCAATATGACTTGGATTATAGCGGCTCATTAAGCTGCGTAGCATGTTGACTACACCATAAACAGCACCCGTAGCTTCACCTTTAGAATTAGTTAAATGAGGTGGGGCATAATAAGCACGGTAAAGGTAAGAGGAACCATCCACAAGGACGAGTGGGTTATTGGGGATTGTTGGCATAGTTTGGCTTCATATTCAGTATTCTGAGATGGCTCTAGAATGCCACATACAGGGCTTTTCGGCCACGGCAAATTTTATCCCAGGCTGTGGATAAGTCTGTGAGTGAATTAATTAATCATTTAGGTGTGTTTTAACTACGACAGGAAGTAAAACGGTTAAGCCTTTGATTTGTTGTAGTAAATATAATTTTTGTGAGTTGAATTATAGTTTTAAAATATATTCCCAATTTGTGGACTTTTTAATATTCTTCCTTGAATTAACTGAATTCTTAGTTCAGTTTTAAACCATGAGGAGATTTGAGGAAATCTAAGTTAGCATGTTTTTTGAACAGATCAATAGATTTGTTGAAAAAAGGTTAAATTAATACAATGGCAAGGGATCAGTAATGAAAAATATTGCGGTTTTACTCAGTGGAAATGGGGTGTTCGACGGCGCAGAAATTCAAGAGTCGGTTTTAACCTTATTAGCTTTATCTCAGGCAGGGGCGAGCTATCATTGTTTTGCGCCAAATATTAATCAATTGCATGTAGTCAATCATTTAACCGGTGAAGTTGATGTGGATGCGCAGCGAAATGTATTAGAGGAGTCGGCGCGCATTGCCCGTGGTGAAATCAGTGATATTAATGCGCTAAATATTGATCAATTTGATGGCTTAATTGTCCCGGGTGGTTTTGGCGCTGCTAAAAACTTGTGTGATTTTGCCGTTGCAGGTAGTGATTGCGTGCTGCAGCCACAGGTGGAAAGTTTTATTCAAGAGTTTGTGCTCGCCAACAAACCAATGGGCTTTATGTGTATTGCACCCATTATGTTGCCGCGAATTTTTAATAACGCCCCCCAAGGCACCATTGGTAATGACAGTGGTACCGCACAGGCGTTTAATGAAATGGGTGGTGAGCATTTAGAGAGTACTTGCGCTGATATCGTTATTGATAAGCAAAATCGGCTGGTAACCACCCCAGCCTATATGTTGGCGACGTCCATAGCTGAGGCTAATGTGGGTATTAAAAAGCTGGTCACAGAAGTGCTGGGGATGTGTTAGTGGTTATTTAGCGGCTGATTTACGGCTATCAAAAGCGCCTTGAGCCAAACCAATCAATAATCCGCCGATATGAGCACCATTGGCGATGGGCATACCGAGTAAATCGGTAAAGCCCAGTACCAGCCAAACAAGCATAAAGCCCATGTAACTGTTGGGAATGCCAATACCTGATTGGGGTTGGCGTTGCCCCATTATCCAGGTGTAGCCAACAACGGCGTATACCACGCCTGATAAGCCGCCAAAGTTAGGCCCTGTCATCATGTATTGCACAATACTGGGTAAACTACCTGCAACGACAAGTAATATGATCAGTGGCTTGCTACCGAGTTTGGTTTCAATCTTGCCACCTAGATACCACCACCATAATAAGTTAAAGGCGATATGCATTAATGAAAAATGCATCAAGCTGGGGGTAAACACTCGCCATATTTGGCTAATGTCACTTTGGGGCACAGCGCCAAAAAAGGATAACTGGCTAAAAATGCCATTGGCAAAGCCAAGGTTCATGCCGGCGTATACCAGCACACAAACAAAGAAGGTAATCAGGGTTAGTGGCCCTGCGCCAGTAATAAACTGCTGGATAAGCCCTAAACTGGAGGAGCCATAATCTAATTTGGTTTGGGTGGTGCCATTATCCCAAGAGGCTTGTAAATACTTCTTCTGGTATGGGTTTTGTCTAAACTGTTCAAACTCGTATTTGGCTTGTTGTGCCTGAGATGGTTGCTCAACGACCAAAGATACCCCGGTTTCAATCACAACGGGATGGCATTCAATATCAAGACCTTTTAAATAGTCTATGAATGCCTGTGCTGCGCGAGCGTTAGGTAATTGGCCGATTTCTATCATACGTGAGCTAAACTCCAAGCTGTGTATCCACCATCAAGACTATAAACATCATCGAAACCTTGTTCAATAAGGTAACCCGCAGCGCCTTGACTGCTCACGCCGTGATAGCACACCACGACTAATGGCTTATCCATATCGGCATCGGCCATAAAGTGGGCGATGTTTTCATTGGTAAGATGCACTGAATTTTTAATGTTACCTGCGGCAAAGCTGGCGGCATCGCGTATATCGACGATTTGCACATCACTGGCATCTTCTTGCATGTGAATGAGTTCGTTAATCGATAAATGCTTAAACGCTGACATGGTTAATCCTTTAAAAAATGACGATAGTAAAAACGACAATAGAGCCTTTAGTATGTGACAAGGGATTGTACGTATACAACCCCTTTTTAGATGAGAATAAATCCGCTATATGGCGATTAATCCCAATTCAATATCACTTTGCCTGATTGACCAGAGCGCATTGCATCAAAGCCTTGTTGGAAGTCATCAACACTGAAATGATGGGTGATAATTGGCGACAAATCTAACCCTGATTGAATCAAACTGGCCATTTTATACCAAGTTTCAAACATTTCGCGTCCATAAATGCCTTTTAAGATTAAGCCTTTAAAGATGACTTTACTCCAATCAATGGCCATTTCACCGCCAGGAATACCTAGCATGGCAATTTTGCCGCCGTGATTCATGGTATCGAGCATTGAATGAAATGCCGATGGTACGCCTGACATTTCCAAGCCAACATCAAAACCTTCAGTCATGCCTAACTCAATCATTACATCTTTTAAGTCTTCTTTCGCAACGTTTACTGCGCGAGTCGCGCCCATTTTACGAGCAAGATCAAGGCGGTACTCATTAACATCAGTGATAACCACATGGCGGGCGCCAACGTGCTTACATACTGCCGCTGCCATAATCCCGATAGGGCCTGCACCGGTAATTAGCACATCTTCACCGACCACATCAAACGATAATGCGGTGTGTACTGCATTACCAAATGGATCAAAGATAGATGCGAGGTCATCTGAAATATCGTTAGGGATTTTAAAGGCATTAAATGCAGGGATCACTAAGTACTCAGCAAAGGCACCTTCACGGTTTACCCCGACACCTGAAGTGTTACGGCATAAATGCGTGCGACCACCGCGACAGTTGCGGCAATGGCCACAGGTAATATGGCCTTCACCAGAAACGCGATCGCCGACAGTAAAGCCGCGAACTTCTTGACCCATATCGACCACTTCACCGACATATTCGTGTCCAACAACCATAGGCACAGGAATGGTATTTTGTGACCATTCGTCCCAGTTGTAGATATGTACATCGGTACCACAAATGGCAGTTTTACGAATTTTAATTAATAGATCGTTATGGCCCATTGTTGGCTTAGGCGCATCAACCATCCAAATGCCTTGTTCAGGCTTTAATTTACTTAGTGCTTTCATGTGTAGTGAGTCCTAAATAATGCCCATTTCTTTACCAATACGGGTAAAGGCTTCGATTGCTTTATCAATTTGCGCTTTAGTGTGCGCCGCTGACATTTGGGTGCGAATGCGGGCTTGGCCTTTTGGCACCACCGGGAATGAGAAACCAACCACGTAGATGTTTTCAGCGAGTAGGCGGTTTGAAAAATCACCTGCCAATTTAGCATCACCAATCATTACCGGGATAATGGCGTGATCAGCACCTGCTAAAGTAAAGCCTGCTGCTGTCATTTTTTCACGGAAGTAACGGCTGTTTTCCCATACGGCTTCACGTAAATCGTGACCCGTTTTTAGCATTTCTAACACATGGATTGATGCACTCACGATTGAAGGCGCTAAAGAATTTGAAAATAAGTAAGGGCGAGAGCGCTGACGTAACCAGTCAACCACTTCTTTTTTAGCAGAAGTGAAACCACCTGAAGCGCCGCCTAAGGCTTTACCTAAAGTACCGGTAATAATATCGACGCGATCCATTACTTGGCAAAACTCGTGGGTGCCACGGCCATTTTCACCAACAAAACCCACAGCGTGAGAGTCATCAACCATGACGAGTGCATCGTATTTATCGGCTAAATCACACACACCTTGTAAGTTGGCAATCACACCATCCATTGAGAACACGCCATCAGTGGCGATAAGAATGTTTCGTGCGCCCGCAGCTTGCGCGGCAATCAGCTGGGTTTCAAGATCGGCCATATCGTTGTTGGCATAACGGAAACGCTTAGCTTTACATAAACGCACACCATCAATAATAGAGGCATGGTTTAGCGCATCAGAGACGATAGCGTCGTTCGCATCTAGCAGAGTTTCAAATAAACCCGCATTGGCATCAAAACATGAAGAGTAAAGAATGGTATCTTCCATTCCTAAAAATTCACTTAAGCTATTTTCTAATTGCTTATGAATATCTTGGGTGCCACAAATAAAACGAACCGATGCCATACCAAAGCCGTGGCTTGATAAACCATTCTTAGCAGCATTAATTAATTCAGGGTGATTTGCCAAGCCTAAGTAGTTATTAGCACAGAAGTTAATCACTTCTTCGCTATTTACATTGATAGAGGTTTGCTGGGCAGACGCAATGACACGTTCACTCTTGTATAAGCCTTCAGCTTTAACATCGACAAGTTGTTGATTTATGCGGTCGTAAAATGAGGTAGAGGCCACCTGATTTCTCCTAATAATGGTTATTATGTTAATCGCAACCTTTGGCTGTTTAAGTAAAACATGCGCTGATTTCTGATCGGGAGTTGTCGGCATTCTACCCTTAATTTTTATAAGGCCACAGCGTTTTTTTTAAGCGCAGTGGTTACATAAAATTGATTAGGGCTTGGGGTGATTTCGGATAAATAAAACTAATCAACTTTCATTAACTGGGGAAGTATTAATAAGTGGCAGTAAAACGGTATTTTATGATTAAAATACTGCCAATCCCTTTTGCCAACGCTATTATTATAGTTGCCAGCAATGGGATTGTAAGGGCGGTTTAATTTACCTGAATTAAAGCTCTGGGCAGGCGTCTTGAGAGACTAACTCGCGGTAGTGCTGCTCAAGTCGTGCAAAGGTAGGTTGAGAAATTGGCGTTGAATACGCTTTAAACAGCATAACCACCCGTAATAAACCTTTGTAAATTGCAGGTTTGGTGATTTTTGATGCACCCGATTGGGTCAGTTGATAGCTAATCCAATAGCTAACGATCATCTTCATGGTATCTGCAAGTTCGACGATGTTATCGTCTTCAACGTTTAAAAAACCATCTTGTTTAAGTTGTTTAAGGACGTTACTTGAGCGTGCTAATACGCTTTTTTGTGCCAGAGTATAGCGCTGCTTTAAGGCTTCATCTCGACTTAAAATATCGGCTAGGTTGGCGTACATAAATCGGTATTGCCACATGGTATAAAACATCGCATCGAAATAGCCCAATAATAATTCAACGTCAATTGATACGTCTTCATAAGGCTTTGAACCATTTTCAAGATTAGATTCATACATGGTGAAGATAGAATTGATAATGTCTTCTTTATTGCGGAAATGGTAATACAGGTTTCCAGGACTGATATTTAAATGAGCCGCAATGTGATTGGTGGTGATATTACGTTCACCATGTTCGTTAAAAAGTTCAAGGCTGGCAAAAACTATCTTATCGCGGGTTTTCATATCAGTTCCAATTATCAGAGGCTCATGAAGAAATCATTTCTTAATTACATACTACTAAGCTCATATCCCTATGAATTTAGATTATGTTAACATTGTGGTAATCTGACAAGCAAAATTGATCAAGTAGTTTTCATGACTCGTGGTGTATATTCCGTTTTACTCTTGCTGTTATTCCCTCTCATCGTGGCTTATTTAGCTTTTCGTGCGTTTAAAAGCCCTGACTATCGCAGCCGCTGGGGCGAGCGTTTTGGGTTAATGCGCTTAAAGCAAACTGATGTCCTTATTCATAGTGTGTCTATGGGGGAAACCTTAGCGGCAATACCGTTAATAAAACGCTTAATGAAACAGTATCCACAGCTATCATTTACGGTTACCACCACCAGCCCTACGGGTTCCGCAGAGGTTAAAAAGGCCTTTGGCGACAGTGTGCAGCACTGTTATCTCCCTTTTGATATTAACCTTTGTATTCGTCGCTTTATCAAGCAGGTTAATCCGCAGCTTTGCGTGATCATGGAAACCGAATTATGGCCAAACCTGCTTCATTACGCGAAAAAAAATAATACCCGCTTAGTGTTAGCTAATGCGCGCTTATCGCAAAAATCAGCCGATAAATACCATAAACAAATGGGGTTAAGTTTACCCATGTTAACAGCGCTTGATGCTATTGCGGTGCAAACTGAGGCCGAATCTGTCCGCTTTGCGGCATTAGGGGCAAACACTGAGTCATTACATGTTTGCGGCAGTTTAAAATTCGACATACAGATTGATAACAGCAAATATGCCCAAGCTAAAAGCTTAAGAGCTGATTGGAACCGAAGCCAAGCGCCTGTATGGGTTGCTGGCAGTGTTCATCCTGGTGAGTTCGATATTATGTTGCAAGCCCACCAAAAAGTGCTTGAGCAATATCCTGATGCGCTGCTGATTATGGCGCCAAGACACCCTGAACAATTTAATGTTGCCGCGGTGACGACCACTCAACAAGGGTTAAATTTAGCAAGGCGCAGTATGAATGAGGCGGTCGATCAGCACACCCAAGTGCTGCTGGGCGATACCATGGGTGAACTGTTGATGTTGTATGGGGCTGCTGATATTGCCTTTATTGGCGGCACACTGATTGAAAGTGGCGGGCATAACCCTTTAGAGCCTGCAGCAATGGGCTTGCCAGTAAGTGTTGGCCCGCACCATTGGAATTTTGCTGAAATCACTCACTTGCTTGAGCAAGCTGGTGGCTTAACTGTGGTGAATAACGCCGATGAACTCGCTGACATGCTATTACAGCTGTTTGCTAACGCCGAATTGCATGATAACGCCGCCAAAGCGAGCTTAGCGGTGGTGTCTCAAAATCGCGGCGCATTGCAAAAGCAGTTTGAGATAGTTGAGCAGCAATTGCGCTTTACTCAGTTAATCAGTTAATCAGCTAATCGCAAATGCAGTTAATTAATGGCTTGTTGGTAACCGTTAAGTAGCTGCTGCCAATTTGATTCATTGAAATTTAATGTTGGCAGTTTCGCTTGTTCTTTATTAAACGAGCGCAGTAATCGGCTCAAATTAGCTTGCTGCCATTGCTTCGCGGGTGTTTTTATTACCCCACGGTCAAAATCGATGAGATAAAATTGCGCTTCGGCCAGTAAGATATTTTTCGCGTTAAGGTCGGCATGATATACGCCACGATTATGAAATCTGGCAATGAGGGCGCCCAGTTGCTGCCATTGAATATCGCTCATGGCTGCTGTGGATAAATAGGCCACCAAATCTTTCGCGCCATCAATGAGCTCAATAATCAGATCGGCGCGATACCAGATGCCAAAGCGTTCAACATTGGCTGCAATGGGTCTAGGCACTGGAAAGCTTTCATCAAATAGCTTCTCTAATAACGCCAGTTCAGCAATGGCTCGAGTGCGAGACATGCCTGTAAAAACATAAGCATCACGGCTGAATTTTGCCATCAAGCCACCACGCCAATAATGGCGTAATACCCAGCGCTGGTGGTTATTTTCCACGAACCAGGTGGTATAGCGACCTTTTGACTGGCCTATAATGGCATTTTGTTGCTGCCAATAGTCAGCTTGGAATTGTGCGGGAGTTAATTGCTGCGCGAGTGGCTCGCACCAAGCAATGATCCCAGTATCTGTTGATTCAAATTGCATAGGCCAATGAGTAAAAGCGTCGATTTGTCGGTGGCTAAAAACAATATTCTACATTAAGATCGAATACTTGTACTTAATTCCCTTTATATCGTTAGTGGTAACCCATGAAAGCAGACTTTTCATCGATACAATCCTTATGTTTACTTCGTTTATCCGCGATTGGAGATGTGTGTCATGCGGTAGCCATGGTGCAAGCGATTCAGCGTCAATATCCTGATTTAGCCATTACTTGGGTGATTGGTAAAGTTGAATATCAATTGGTTAAACATATGCCCGGTATTCAGTTTGTGATCTTTGATAAATCCCAAGGTTGGCGCAGTTATGGCCAATTGAGAAAAGCCCTCGCTGGTCAACGCTTTGATGTTTTACTACACATGCAAGTGGCGCTGAGAGCGACCATCGCATCATTGATGATTTCAGCAAAAGTTAGAGTGGGCTTTGATAAAGCCAGAGCTAAAGAAGGTCAGTGGTTGGTGACTAATCATAGGGTGGAGCCATTGGCAACGCCCCATGTGTTAGAAGGGTTTATGGGCTTTGCCAAAGCCATTGGCGTTACAGATTTAACCCCAAGCTGGAATATTCCGGTACCTGAAACCGATACCGAGTTCGCCAAACAAGTCATCACAGATGATGAAAAAGTATTAGTGATTTGCCCCGCAGCCAGTAAAGCTGAGCGTAATTGGCTGCCAGAGCGTTACGCTGCAGTGGCAGATCATGCGGTCGAAAAAGGTTATCGAGTGATACTTTGTGGCGGCCCAAGCCAGCTTGAGGTCGATTTAGCGGCTAATATCATTAAGCACAGCCACAGCCATATCGATAATATGATTGGAAAAACCAGCCTAACGCAATTATTAGCATTATTGAAAAGAGCCAGTCTGGTTATTGCGCCAGATACCGGCCCCGCCCATATGGCGGTGACTCAAGGTACGCCAGTGATTGGCTTATACGCCCATTCAAATCCAGGCCGAACAGGGCCTTATAGCAGTTTAGACTCGGTCGTCAGCGTGTATGATCAAGTGATTAAGCAGCAATTTCCTGATAGCAGCATTGCTTGGGGGAAAAGGGCAAAGGGTAGTGATTTAATGGCGATGATTGAGGTGGCGAGTACGATAAAAGTTTTTGATGAGTTGATAACAAGAAAGCCTGCATTTACAGGCTAATCGATAAGATACTAATATTTGTGTTGTGGATAAAATAGTCCAAAAACAGCACTTAACATCCCGATTGGTATTTTTGTTTTTCTATGTTGCTTAAGCATATACCAGTGCCACGCTTGTTGTTTGTATTCGATTGAAGCCTGTTCAGATAAAGTGTCAGAGAAAAAGTCACAATAGTCGATGATGAACTTTAATTCGCGCATTGGAATTTTTTCACGGTAACCACGGCCAGCATAATGGATAAAGCTGGCTTCTTTATAGCCGTCTTGCCCGAGTAATGGCATGCGGTTAAAAGCTTTATCGATACATACATAATTAATTTTTTCTCTAAATATGAGATAATTGATATATGTTTGATCGTAAAACTTCACCTCATTGCAGATTTTTTGCATCTCTTGTGCGCTGGCATTAGTGAACAAGTTTGACTCTTTTGATGCAAGGATCATCCCTGAGTTAAAATAGACTGTTTTACCGTTTTCTGATGGCCAGTCAACTTGACCTAGAATACTACTTATTTTCTCTGCATGCTCCGTTCTGTCTTTAATGGCGCCTTCATTAAACATATAAATAGTGTCTAATGCATTGTAACGCTCAAAAATATTTTCGGCCCAAGGTGCAATGATCATATCGGCATCAATATACAAGACTCGGTCGTATTCTTTTAGCAGTTCTGCCATGTAGAGTTTTTCTGACCATGCAGGGCTTGCATCATAGTTTTTATTGTCAATATTCAGTGGATAATGTAGTTCTTCAGAAACAACTAAATCAGCCCCCACTTTATCGGCATACGCCTGAAAACTCTCTAATGCCGCCTTGTACATAGGGTTATCACCAATGGCGAGGGTGAAAATGGCTTTCTTCATCTAAAAATGCTCCTTATGTAAAGTCTAAGTTATTGACTCATTGTTAGATATTGTTTGAAGACAGTCTCTGTATCGATATCACAGACATGACCTTTGCCTTTTGAGGCGTAAAGGACCTGAGATGTTGTTGATGCAGGTGGTGCCCAGTATGGTTTTTTTGAGCGCATGAGTGCAATTAATGGTGTTTGAGCTGCAGTGGCAAAATGCATAATGGCCGTTTCAACTGTGATAACCCAATCCACAGCGGCAATTATTGCAGGTAATTCAAAAAAGTTATCTTTTATGGTGAATACGGCAACTTTAGACTGAACATCGGCTAAACGAGTGGCAACAACTTGACTGATATGCGTGAACTGCTCTTTAGTCACATTGATAATAAAGCGAGTTTCTGGTTGATGCTGGTGAATGCTGTTAATGAGGTCGATGACTTGCGATTCAGACCAATCACGTTTCGAGTTAGTCGATAAGTGATTAATTAAGACCACCGTGCTATTACCATCAAGGTGGCAATTTATCCATTGTTGAGCATGTTGAATAACATCGTTTGGCACGACGAGAGTCGGCATAAAGGCTTTCTTATCCATGCTTAAGCCTAATATGTCGTGCAAGATAGTATAAAATCGGTCGGTGATATGGTGATTGCTCGGCAGAGATTGCGAGTCGAGCGTGTACACTTTATCGCTAGCTCTTAGTAGCCACCAGTTGAATAAGCCTTTGTGTAGTGGTGCGGTAATACTTGAAACAATAAAGCCTTTTGGTGCAATACGCCGAGCAATCTTTGAAAACTGACTGGCCCGCCCAGCTGGAGAGTGGCAGATGACAATGTCGTATTGTTGCTGTTTGGCTGTTTCGATTTGCAGGTCGCGGGAAGCGACTGAGTCAGTACAACCATAACTGCCATGAAAGCTGGCTTCAGCTGCAATCCATTGTTGCAAGATGGTGCTACGGGATAAACGCCAGCTATCTTGATTACAACGGTTATCATCGAGCCAAATATCGATTTCAATATGTGGCTGGGCAGCTTTCAGTGCGATTAAAAACGTTTTTAGGTACAGAAAGTCTCCCAATGCAATGGGAGAGATAAACAAAAGTCTTTGACAGTTTTTAAGCTGCTCATTTGAAATAATGGCCATAAATAATCAGTATTACCTTGTCATCAAAATTGCATTAAAGGTTAGCTTGTAAATAATCCACAATACGCACAGATGCTAAGCCGTCAGTTGGGCCAACATGCTCCTCTGTGTATTGTAGACGGTTTGAATGAAACTCTTCGGGTGTATTGAGCTGTTGCGGTACTGCTGCAATCAAGGCCGAATAGTTATTGGCATGAAGGCCTATATCGTTATACAATACGTTATCTTTGCCAAAGCGCTTTTTAAATCTAAATTTAAAAATACCCCGATAAGTCCACTTTAATTTAAAAAAGTTACACACAATAACGGGCTTACCTAAAGCGGCAAATTCAAACAGAGTACTTGACGCTTCACTTAGTAAAATGTCGGCATTTTTCATAAACGGCAGTAATGAAATGTCTTGCTCTTTGGCCACATACACATTTTCAAATTGCGCCCATTTAGCCAGCTTAGCGCGTTGGTTTTTATACTTTTCACGCATCATCGTGAGTGAATGGGGTTTAATCAGAATATTGTAATCTTTAAAGTCTTCAGGCCAGTTATCTGGAAAGCACTCTAGCGAACTAGGATTAAAGGTTGGCGCATACAGCAGTGTTTGCTTTTTAGGGTCTAGTCCTATGTTGGCTAAATCAAACCCCAGTTCTTCATTGTTGTACATTGGATCAAGCTTAGAAAATCCCACCTGTACAAAGTTATCGTTTGGATATAGCGCTTTGATTTTACTGAGCCTTAGCGAGCCTTCAATAAACCTTACCGTCATTGGGGTGCAAGACTTATGGTAGTAAGTCGGTTTGGGGCCTACACCATGACCTAACTGTGCCGTTTTAGAGTGGATGTGAACCTCGTCTAAATACTCGAATTTATTACCAAAAAAAATCCAGTTAGGTTTCAGTTCCACATAGGTGTCTCTGGCCTCAGTCTCATTAATTACCCAAATACACTCGGCATTGATATTTGCTAACACATCTTTAAGGGCGTCTTGATCATTTTTACTGCTATAACATACCAGTTTCACTTGATGGTTATTACGTTGCAGTTGCTGAATAATTGGAGTGTACTGGGGTAGGTAGTACACGTTTAGTGTGTCAAAAACGACGAGCATAACAGCCTCTTAAATATTGATTATTCAGACGAAGGATAAGCGGAGTGTATTTAGCGCTAAGTATAACAATAACTACTCGTGTGGGACTAGGGGTAATGGACGCATGCTGGGGTTTCCATTAAAATGAACCTAATATTCGTTATTAATAGCCTTAATTATGCCGCAATCAACATTACGAAAGTTTGGTTACCCAGAACAACCCACATTAGGTACAATGGTATTGGTGTGCAAAGAGAGCGTACACCGTTATTCGGGGATCTCGCCAGAAGCGGCGGCTGAGCAGAAACAAATCATCGATGATATTGAAAATGTGATGAAGCATTGCTTCGACTGTAACAAGCTTAATTACTTGATGCTGATGATGGTTGACCCAGCCGTTCATTACCATGTGATTCCTCGTTACGAGTTTTCGGTTGAGTTTTGTAATCAAGAATTTATTGATAATCAATGGCCTAATCCGCCCAGTTTAATTGATGAGTTAAACTTAGATATTTGTGAGAAACAAAATTTATTAAATATCTTAAAGAGCGATTTTAATTGTAATTGATCAGGAAAAGGCTAACTGTGATTTGTTTTGATGTGTTACACCCATATTATTTACCGCAATACCTACCTGTTGCTGAAGAGCTAAAAAAAAGGTCTGTTGTGGTGAAGTTTGTTATTTATAACAATATAGAACATCATTCAGCTCTTCTTTCTATGGTTAAACAACATCGTTTAGATGTGGTTTGGGTCGATGATGAAGTAGCAGCTCTCGAGTATTATCTCGAAGAAAAAGCCAGTTGGGTAATTTTTGGAAATGCCTTTTCTCGCGCACATAGCTTAAAAGGGTTCTCTAAAACAGCATTGATGCAGCATGGCGTTGGCCCTAAATCAGTTTACTACACCGTGTCGAATTCAGACATTGATGTCAGGTTTGTGGAGGGACAGTATCGCCTAAAACGACTTCAAGAAATGTTTCCTGAAAAGACCTTTATTGATACGGGTTATGCGAAACTCGATCCTATTATACAAGGTGCTGAGCCTGGTATTGATATGGTTCGATTGGGACTTGATCCTGCAAAGCCAACATTATTATATGCACCGACTTTTTATCCTAGCAGCATAGAGAAAATGGGGCGAAACTGGCCAGAACAGTTTGCTGAATATAATATTTTATTGAAACCTCATTATTTCTCCCTAATTAAACCTGCATATCAGAAACAAAAGGCGCTGCTGCAACATTGGGCTTCATACAGCAATGTTTATTTAGCAAAAGTTGAAGAAACCAACTTGCTTCCTTTTATGGCATCAGCAGATGTGTTAATCAGTGATGCATCTTCAGCATTATTTGAATTTGCAGCACTGGATAAACCCGTGGTTTGGTGTGACTTCTATCATTTACGCTGGTCATATCGCGGTATTTTTAAATTTAGGTTTAAAAACAGGGTCGATCAAGATTTATACCGCTATGCCGATGTTGCTGCTCACGCTGAAACATTTAGCCAACTAAAGTCTGTTGTTGATCAGCAAGTTTCATCTCCAGAACTTTTTGCAGCAAAACGGGCTCAGTATACAGATGAGCTTATTGGAGCTGTTGATGGTTGCTGCAGTCAGAGAATCGCGGACTATTTATTAATCGAAGGTGAAGCGTGAAGATTATTACATTTGGTACATTCGACATGTTTCATATTGGTCATTTAAATATTCTAGAACGTGCAAAAGAGCAAGGTGACCGTTTAATTGTCGGAGTTTCATCCGACGCATTAAATTTTAGTAAAAAATCCAGAAATCCGATTTGTGATGAAGATGCTCGAATGCGAATTGTTAGTGCACTAAAGTGTGTTGATGAGGTTTTTTTGGAGGAATCTTTAGCGCTTAAAGCCGAATATATTCAGCGACATCAAGCAGATTGTTTAATTATGGGTGATGATTGGGCGGGTAAATTTGATCATTTGGCAGATTTATGTAAGGTCATTTATTTGCCGCGCACACCAGCGATTTCAACGACTCAATTAATTGAAGTTGTTAAAGAAATTAAATAAAACCAAGGACGGAATCAAGACGCTTTATGAAGTTTAAAGTATTTGTCATTAATCTCGATAAAAGCGTTGAAAGAATGGCTTTTATGCAACAACAGCTTGAGCAACTCAATATTGAGTTTGAGCGAGTGCCTGCGGTATATGGTAAAGAACTGACTCAAACTGAAATTGCTACGGTTTTTGATGAGCCAAGTAATTTAGCAAAATATGACAAAGTGCTGAATGTAGGGGAAATTGGCTGCTATTTGAGCCATGTAAATTGCTGGAATATGATGCTAGATCAGCAATTGGACTTTGCGCTTATTTTAGAAGATGACTCAATTTTAAGCCCTGATTTATTATCATTATTAAAAAGCGTTAGTCATTTATCAGCTCAGTGGGACTACATTAAATTATGTCACGGCAGTAAACAAAAAGCGGTTATTGATACCCTTGAGCTTGATGATGGCTTTTCATTATCGACCTGCTTAAAACTGCCTTCTTCTACCCGTGGTCAGTTTGTGTCGTTATCTGGGGCTAAAAAGCTACTTGCAACGGCAATGCCTATTGCAAGACCTGTGGATATCGATATTCAGTATTGGTTTCAAAAGGACTTAAGATGCTTTGTTGTTCGACCTTTTCCTGTGCAAGAGGCTGACTTTGAAAGTGAAATCTGTACTTTGGGTAACCGAAACACCACTAAGAAACATCCGCTAAAACGTATTTGGCAAAAACTATGCTTTGAGATTAAGGTAAGATTTAATCGAAGCAAGCTCCCCAAATTGCCAAGCCTGCTTTAGTTTTAAGTGAATGTTAGCTTTGAGTATGTTTTTTGATGCCATTTTGACAATAAGTTAATTTCTTTGAAATGGCGTCATCATAAATTTGTTGATTTGCCTGTTCCATTTTTCGAGACAGCTCTGGATGGTACAGGTGGTAACATACTGCTAAGTGCTTTAACTGCTTTTTTGATGATCCGTCATTGATGAGGCGAATACAAAACTCCTTATCTTCAGCGCCCCAACCTACAAAGTCACAATTAAAGCCATTGACGTTTATCGCATCTTGGCGCCAAAAGCTAAAGTTACAACTAAACACGCTGTCGGCATTTTGATTTGTTTTGCTTAAGTAGTGACTTAACACATTAGAGCGAATGGCATTTTTATGGCCGCTTTGTGCAGCAAATAACACTGATAATGGCGAGATGGGTTTGTTAGACGTGATTATCTTTTGGCTAAATTTTGAGATAGCCTGACACGCTTTCCGGCGATGACTTGGTTCTTTTTCGCATTACTCAGGTGATCTTCAACAAAGCGAGGATGCAAAATAATATCGCCATCGATGCAAATAACATAGTCAGCTGTTGATGCTTGGATGGCATTATTGCGACTCTTTGCTGCTCGAAAGCCTAAATCTTCTTGCCAACAATGGATTAAAGTAAAGAGCAGCTTTTGGGCACGATAAGAGTCTATAAGTGCTTTGGTTTCTTGTTTAGAACCATCATCAGCAATAATGACTTCAGTGGGAAATATGGTAAAACACGACCAGTATCAAATCAAACTTTGATGCGAGTATTTGATACTGATAAACTAGCTGGCAATACTTTACACAGTGAATATTCAAATGCATAGACGCGCAATTTACCCAGGTACTTTTGATCCCGTTACTAATGGCCATGCAGATTTAATTGAGCGTGCGGCAAAATTATTTGGTCACGTCATTATCGGCATTGCCTCAAACCCGTCAAAACAGCCGATGTTTACCCTTGAAGAGCGTGTAGAGCAAGTTAATTTAGTGACCGCCCATTTAGACAATGTGGAAGTGGTTGGCTTTACTGGCTTATTAGTTGATTTTGCTAAAGAGCAACAGGCGAGTGTATTAGTGCGTGGCCTGCGAGCTGTGTCAGATTTTGAATATGAATTTCAATTAGCCAATATGAATCGTCGTTTAAGTCCAGATTTAGAAAGTGTCTTTTTGACCCCAGCGGAAGAAAACTCATTTATCTCTTCTACCTTGGTAAAAGAAGTTGCCCTACATGGCGGTGATGTGAGTCAATTCGTCCATCAGGATGTCGCCGCTTCTTTGCTGCAAAAAATTGCTTCAATTAAATTACAGCAGACGAAGTAATCGCCTGCTAATGCCGTTATTCATCACATCAAAACATAAGCCTAAAATGAAATCATCGCAGTCGCTATTTAAACACCGTTCATTCACAATGCGCTTTTTAGGGCTTGGCTTTGGCAGTTTATGCTTAAGTTCGGCACTTTCGGCTGCGCCTTGGGTTGATACCTCAGATATTTACCTACGGGCAGATATTCAGGCGCTGGCAGATGCTGGTGTGATCACGGTACCTATCAATACATTTCCACTGATGTGGTCGGGTATTGGAAAGGATTTATCTTCAGCAGAACCTTCATTAATGAAGCCCGCATTAGTCGATGCGTTTGCTCGAGTGAACTTTTATTATCAAAATGCTGTTGGCAATAAAGGGAACACCAGTATTACAGCAACTGCTGCGACCGATGAAGCAAGGTTTCAACACTTTGGCTCTGATTATCGTGAAAAAGCTGAACTCAAAGCCTCTTATGAATATATGGGCGAGCGCTTCGCTTATAAAGTGTCTGCTTCAGCTAACTACGATCCCCAAGATGATAAAGAATTTCGCTTAGACGACTCTTATATGGCGGTAGTATTGGGTAACTGGATTGTCACTGCAGGCAGCTTTGAGCAGTGGTGGGGGCCTGGTTTTGATTCGGGATTACACAAATCCAATAATGCCCGACCTATGCCATCACTGATGGTGAGTCGCAACAATGCTGAGGCGTTTGAAACCCCATGGCTTTCGTGGCTGGGCGCGTGGAACCTCACTGGTGGAGTAAGCATGATGGATGAAGATCGTTATGCCCCCAATGCGTTATTGTGGAATGTGCGCGGCTCAATAAAGCCATTAAGGCAATTAGAAATCGGCCTTTCTTGGACGGCGCAGTTTTGTGGTGAAGGTCAAGAGTGCGATTGGGACTCCGCCTGGAAGTCGATTACTGGTCAGCGTGATTGTCGCAATGATACGGGTAGTGGTTGCTCAAATTACGGCAATCAAATGGCGGGCTTTGATGTACGCTATTCAGATACTTTTTGGGATGTGCCTGTGGGACTTTTTCTTGAGCGCACCTGCGAAGACTCAAAAGGTGAACCGTGGCAAATAGTCGACTGCGCTAAAATGTATGGTGTAGACACCCGCTTTAGTTTTGCCTCGCAGCAATATAAGCTATTTTTTGAATATACAGATACTATGGTGTTTTGCGGTGAAGACCCGAATGCCTTTAATTGCTTCTATGAGCACAGCACCTATAAAAGTGGATCTCGAAATTATGGTCGCGCTATTGGCAGCACCTACGACAGTGATGCTCAGGTGTATGCACTGGGGTTAATTGGCCAGTTTTCAAATAGCCATGCATTTACCACTATTTTACGTTATGCCCAATTAAATAAAGATGGCGAAAGTCCAAGTCATGGCTGGGCGCCGCAGCCACCGAAAGAAGATTTACTCATGCTAGAGCTGTCTTATCGTATGCCATTATTAAGCGGCATGATGACCTTTGGTGGTAGCGTATCGCAATCAGAGTTTGAAGTGGAAGACAGCGAAATAGATGGCACTTTATATACTCGTTACCAGTATAAATTTTAATTAAGTTATTAAATTTATTGTTTTAATTTGTTCAATAAAAAGCCTCAATAGCTATACTATCGAGGCTTTTTGATTTATTGCCGCTAAATACTTTCAACCTGGAGTAAGGCTTGTTCAGCGCTATTTTACCCTCAACAATCTTATGTCTGACATAGCCCACAAAATACCGTGGTGCGTTGACCTAAACGTATTTCACTTAATAGATTGCCGCATTCAGTGCAGTTTTCGCCGCCACGGCCATAAACATGTAACTTTTGGGCGAAGTAACCGGGTTTACCATCGGCATTGGTAAAATCTTTTAAGGTGGTGCCGCCTTGTTTAATGGCTTGGGCTAAAATCTGTTTCACTTCAGCAACCAGAATTGTTAAGCGTTCAATATCAATTGAGCCAGCAGCTGCTTGAGGATGAATACCTGCGGCAAACAAGGCTTCATTGGCATAAATGTTCCCCACACCGACCACAATGTGATTGTCCATTAAACACAGTTTGATGGCCTTTTTCTTATTGGCGAGGGCATTGTGTAGTTGCACTGGATTAAAGTCTTCACACAGTGGCTCTGGGCCTAATTTTGATAGTAATGGATGTGCTTCTTCAGGTAATTCATACCATAGCCATGCACCAAAGCGCCTTGGGTCATTGAACCTCAGAATGCGGCCATTTTCTAACGCCAAATCAATGTGGTCATGTTTTTCTGCTAGGGTGTTGGCTGGTAAAATTCGCAGACTCCCAGACATACCTAGATGGACTATGGTGATCCCCGCGTCAGTATCTATCAGTAAGTACTTAGCGCGGCGACGTACATTTCGGATAGTTTGGCCGATAATATTGCGGCAAATGTCAGGCACAGGCCAACGTAACGAACCATTACGAATAATAAGGTCGCGAACGGTTTGATCGACGAGGTAGGGTGATATTCCTTGGCGAGTGACTTCAACTTCCGGTAATTCAGGCATAGGACTCTCTATTATTCTTGTGTTTGGCTGGCAATGATTGGGATGAGTTCAGTACGTAAGCTTGGCGGGATTTGGTACCAATTATCGGCGGCTGACTGCAATAACCCATACTGGGGGTAATATTGCCAAAGTTGTCCTTGTGGGGTGTGATTTATCGCAATCACTAACGATTGCGCTGCCGGTAACTGTTGGCGCTCTGCATCACTTATGCTGGTGGGGGAGATTGCTAATTGGCTCCAAGCCTCGGCTAAAGTTCTACAGTTTAAAACACTTGCAGAGCAGACCCAGTCGTTAGCGCCTTTATTAAGCCAAATATCATCGAATTGCAATTGGGTTAACTGGTTAGTTTCATCAAATAATGCTTGGGCATCATCGGGCATTTGATTGGTTTTTGAGTCGATAAAGGTTAGCACTGCCACCATGAAAACGCAGGCAATGATCAGGATGTTATTCCATTTTTTTCGAGATAAGGCCATAAACTAACGTGCTAGTGGTTGTTAGTCTTAGTGTATATCAAAGCTAGCCTTAGTGGGTAACCCTTGGTGGTTATCTGCTAAGGCTAGTTAATAAAGGCGGTTGTTTTGCGTAAGTAAAAATGGCTTAACCGCCAGTGGTGTTCATAAATCGCAGAATTTGCACGTCATCATCGGTGCCAAAGTAGTGCTCTTTGGGTTTTTGTTGAATGCCATCCAAAATCGCTTGTTTTAGCTTATCAATATTACCTGGATGCGCTCTAACAATCGCTTTTAAATCAACCGAGTTTTCATTACCTAAACACAGCAATAAACGGCCTTCGACTGTCACTCTGACGCGGTTACATTCATGGCAAAAGCTATTACTGTGGGGCGAGATAAAGCCAATATGAATACTGTGATCTGCCATTTTGAAATAACGTGCTGGCCCACCAGTGCGTTTGCTTGACGGCACTAATGGATAGCGGGCTTCAATAAGGGCTCTGACTTCTTCGCTAGAACAATGACGACTGCGTTTACGCTCATCAATAACCCCTAGTGGCATCTCTTCAATAAAGGTGATGTCTAGTTCACGATCACGGCAAAAGTCGATTAAATCTAAGATTTCATGATCGTTTTTGCCACGTAAAATCACGGCATTGATTTTGATATGCTTAAAGCCTGCGGCTTTAGCGGCATCAATACCTGCAATGACTCGTTCAACTTTACCGTTGCGAGTCATTTCAGTGAATAGCTCAGGGTTGAGGGTATCTAAGCTGATGTTCAAGCGCTTTAAACCAGCATCATGCATGGGCTGAGCAAGTTTACTTAAGCGTGAGCCATTGGTGGTCATCGATAAATCATCTAAACCAGGCAATTTACCTAATAACTCAATAAGCTTATCGCAATCGGTTCTTACTAAAGGTTCGCCGCCAGTTAAGCGGATTTTCTTTACTCCGAGTTCGGTAAAGGCTTGTGCAATCCATGCGAGTTCTTCTAAGGTAAGTACTTGCTCTCTAGGCAGAAAGCTTGGATCTTCGCTCATGCAATATACACAGCGAAAATCACAGCGGTCAGTGACCGATAAACGTAAGTACTCTACTTTTCGATTAAAACTGTCGACGATCAAACTCATGAATTAGTACATCTTATGGTTAGTTATAACAGTTCAGCAAAAGGCTGAATGAAGACTTGCTGGCCAGGCATGACGGCATCTTCGGCTTCACCGATAATAACCAGACAATTTGCCTTAACCATGGAGTTCAACATCCCTGAACCCTGTGCCCCTGTTGAGGTCACATGTAACCGTCCATCATTGCTTAACGAGTAAACACCGCGCACAAACTCTGTTCGACCTGTGCGGCTTTTTAAGATGCTATCTGTTATTGCTGGTAAATATTGTGGCTGCCAATTACTTTCGCCAGCCAGTTTACGAATTGCAGGTTGCACAAATTGTAAAAACGACACCATTACCGCCACGGGATTACCCGGTAAGCCAAAGAACAAACTGTCGTTGACTTGGCCAAAGGCTAATGGTCGACCTGGACGCATATTAATGCGCCAGAAGTTTATTTTACCAATTTTAGCCAATACTGTTTTGATGTAGTCAGCATTTCCGACAGAAACTCCACCGGAGCTGATCACAATATCGGCATCAACACTGGCTTGTTGTAGCGCAGCCGTTAATGATGCTTCGCTATCTTCAATAATGCCTAAGTCAATGACTTTACAGCCTAACTTTTGCGCCATTGATTTAATGGTGTAGCGATTAGAGTCGTAAATACAGTTGGCTTTTAACGGCTCGCCCGGTTGACTCACTTCATCGCCAGTGGAAAACACCGCCACAACCGGTTGTTTAACAACATCTGCAGAGGCTAAACCCAATGAGGCTAATAAGCCTTGTTCAGCGGCTTGTAAGCGATGACCTTTTGCTAATGCTAAGGCATCTTTGGCAATATCTTCACCTGCAAGTCTGACATGCTGACCCGCATCCACTTTGCCTTGTAATTGCACTTGGCCATCTTGTTCAACCACCAATTCACGTGCTTCGACAGTGTCAGCGCCAGTTGGCACGGTTGCGCCTGTCATAATGCGTACGGCTTCACCGGGGTTTAATGTGCCTGGATATTGGTGCCCAGCAAGCACTTCACCCATCAATTTTAATGGCGCAACTGGGTTGCTTGGGCTGTTATCAGTACTATAAGCAAAAGCATAACCATCCATTGCTGAATTGGTTTGCTGGGGCACGTTAACAGGTGAAATCGCATCGCTAGCAAGTACTCGATTTGCTGCGTCATCGATGGTGACTTGCTCACTAGCGGTAAGCGGCGTCACCATGGTCATGAGTTGCTCTAAGCCTTGGGCAACTGATAAAAATTTCTGCTCATCGCTTACAGGTGTTGCAACGGTTGGGATCGGTAAAGCCACTTCAGGCGTTTGCCACTTTTGGCTGTATTCAATCACAAAGTCGGCAATTTGGCCGACGTTATTTAAATCGAGTCGGGTTAACTCGGCCGGTGTTTCGGTGTCGTCACAACACGCGATAGCGACAATGTTTTCATCATGGGTATGGATCAGTGGCTTGCCGTGGGCGGCGCGGTGCAGCTCAATTTTAGGCAGTTGCAGCTTTTTAAAGCCCTCAACAAGCACGATATCCACTTTGTCCGTTTCAATTTGCTTTAGTAAGTGCGGTAATTGTGGGTCACCATCAACCGCATCTTCAGTCATTAATGCCCAGCGAATATGGGAGGCAACCAGCATTTGCTTCGCGCCTGCTTTACGCATTTCGTAACTGTCTTTTCCCGGAATATCCACATCAAAATTATGGTGTGCGTGTTTAATTACTGCTAAACGTAACCCACGACGATTTAATTCGGGAATAAGTTGTTTTAACAAGGTGGTTTTACCGGTGCCGCTATAGGCACAGAATCCAAGAACAGGAATACTCAGCGGATTGGAAAACGGTATACTCATAAAGACCTCATTGTTGGCTTGTTACTGTGTTGCCACAGCTTACTTGGCATTCTCGATGACAAGTTTTTGTTCAAGTGTGTTCACATTAACAAATGCATTAGGTTGATCGGCAAAGCTGGTTACAACGTGTTTTTGCTTTTCATACCATAAAAATATTTTTCGATCGCCGGCATCTAAAAAGGCCTGCATCGATTGTTTTAATTCAGGTTTTAATAACATCACCACAGGTTGGTGATGTTCGCCATCGCTGGCTACCGCGATATCAGCATCGGCTTCTTTTAACGAGGCATACATGCGATCACATAAATCTGTTGGTAGCATTGGGCTATCACAAGGCACCACTAATAATAACTCGGCATCAGTGTGCGCCATCGCGGTGACCATGCCTGCGAGTGGGCCTAAATAACCACTGTCATTGTCACTGATAACCTCAAAACCTAGCTCAGCATATTGTTGCTGGCTTCTATTGGCATTAATGATGATGCGATTCACTTGTGGCTGAACTCGCTCAATGGTGTGGCTGATCATTGGCTTATTATTGAGCTCAACTAAGCCTTTATCTATGCCGCCCATTCTTCTGGCCATGCCGCCGGCTAAAATAACGGCATCAATTTGCACTGACATATTGAAACTCCTGTGATTGTTCAACGCTAGGGATATGATTGCTGGCCACAACGTTGTTGTCAGCAATATGCCAATGCTTTTTGCACAAGGCTGTTAAGCCGCAGGTTTGATGACTACTAATAATTAGACCTGTGCCTTCTTGTTTTAATTGGTTAATCATCGCTAAAACCAGTTTTTGCGATTGCTTATCCATATTAGATATTGGCTCGTCTAGCATTAACAGTTTGGGTTGGCTTATCCAAGCTCTGGCTAGCGCTAATCGTTGGCGTTCACCGCCAGATAAATCAGTGGCATTACTGTGTAATAATGCCCCCAGCTGCGCCATATCAATAGCTTGACGAATACGCTGTTGAAGCTGCTCGGCGCTAAACTTGTCCTTTGGTAAGGCGTAGCGCAAGTTGTAGTCCACATTACCATCAAACAGGTAGGCATGTTGGTGAAGATAAACCGCTTTGCCTAGTAAGGTACTTGGTTGCCACCATTTTGGCGCGGCAAATCCTTCAGCTGTTACCTTACCTAATGACGGTTTTACGATCCCCGCTAATAGTTTCATAAGGGTGGATTTACCACTGCCATTGTCCCCTTGCAGGTATATGACATCGCCTTCACAAAAACTTAGGCTGTCAAAAGCAAACAACTTTCTTGCTTTAAATTGCACCTGAATGTTTTTCGCGGTCACTTTAACCATGATTACTGACTCCTTGGCATGGCCTTGCCACGCAGTGAGCCGATGGCAAAATTAATCACAATCGCTAAAATCAGCAGCACTAACCCAAGAGCAATCGCTTGGGCAAAGTCGCCTTTACTGGTTTCTAAGGCAATGGCGGTGGGAATATTACGGGTGTGGTGTAAAATATTGCCCCCCACCATCATTGAGCAACCCACTTCAGTCAAAATTCGGCTAAAAGCAGCAATAATGGCCAATAATAACGGTACGCGAAGTTCGCGACATACGGTCCAAATAGCACGCTGCCACGATGCGCCAAGGGTGCGGGAGGTTTCCCATGCACGGCGGTCTACACTACTAAATGCCGCTTGGGATAATGCGATAAGTACCGGGGCACAAATCATCATTTGTCCTAAGATCATTCCTTGTTGGGTAAACAACCAGCGTAAGTCGCCCATTGGCCCATTTCTGGTGAGCAGCAAATAAGCCAGTAAGCCGATCACAACTGTGGGGATTGATTGTAAGGTTTGCACAATATTGGTGACAAACCAGCGACCAGGAAATTGGTAAGATGCCAGCAAAAAGCCCAACACAATTGATGGGATCAAGGTGATGAGCAGCGCCGCAAAAGAGACGGAAAAAGATACACTTATGATAGACCATACATCAGGGTCTAACGAAAGCAGCAAGCTAAATGCTTGCTGCAGTAGGGCTAACCAGCCTTCATTCATTACTTATATGTTGCCTTAAATAATTGCTCTCCCTGAACTTTAAAGTCATTTATCATCTGTTGAGCGGCAGGGCTAATAAACCAATCGCTTAATGCTTTAGCGCCTTGATGATTCAATTCAGGGTATTTTTCTGCGTTAATTAGGATAATTTGATAAGGGTTTGCTAAATCTGCGCCGCCTTCGAATGTAATCGCTAAATCTAATTTAGCTTTATAAGCAACAAACGTTCCACGATCGGTCAGTGTATAGGCTTGCTTCTCATTTGCCATCAGTAATGTTTTACCCATACCTTGACCAATTGAAGTATAGCCTGAAAAATCTGGGCTTACCGAAGCTTGTTTCCAAATTGCGAGCTCTTTCATATTGGTGCCAGAATTATCACCACGTGAGATAAAAGTACTGTCTGATGCGGCGACTTTTTTAAATGCTTCTACCACGTCTTTGCTGCTTGCGACTTTAGCTGGATCTTCTATTGGGCCTAAAACCACAAAATCGTTTTCCATGATCCCGCGCGGGGTGGTGCCATAACCGTCATTAACAAATTTAGCTTCAGCAGCAGGCGCATGGGTCATTACCACATCGACATCTCCCTGGCTGGCAAGCTTTAATGCTTTACCGGTACCGGTTGCGATCACTTGTACTTTATACCCTGATTCAGCTTCAAATGCCGGCAAAATGGCGCGTAATAGGCCTGAATTATCGGTGCTAGTAGTGGTCGCCAGCTTGATCACTTCTTCTGCACTGGCAGTCGCACTCATCATAGTGCCACTTAATAATGTGACACTTAATACCGTGGTTAAAGCTGATTTTAGACTAAACATTTAATATTCCTTGAAAGAGATAATCACTAAAACATCATTATTTTGGTTAAAAAATAACATTTACATTAAGTTACCCTAGATACGACTCGTTACAGCAAGTTATATGCCAATGGCACTTATTTAAATGTCGATCACGACTAAATTTGAAAATGTGATCCAGATCATGTGCAAAGTCTGCTTTTACAGACATATTGTCCCAGTGACTAAATTCTGAGGGGCAAACTGACCCAGTAACAGAAATTTAGTGATACGATAAGCTTAAATCTAGTCAAAATGTCCAAAGTAGGTCCACATATGAATACGAATGAATCAAATGATAAACCGTTGCCCACTGCAGTTTCGGTATTGATTGTGGACGATGAGCCGGGAATGCGCAGTTTTCTCAAAAAGGCGTTGTCTAAAAAATTCGCCTTAGTAGAAACAGCGGCAACCATTGGTGAAGCGGAAAAACTGCGTAGCCGTGGACATTTTGATTTGCTCATTGTTGATATTCGCTTACCTGATCGCTCTGGTATCGATTGGCATGAGGCGCTAAATGAACCTGACCGCCAATCGGACATTATCTTTATGACGGGCTATGCCGATATGGATGTGGCGATTAAAGCCTTAAGAGCGGGCGCTTCAGACTTCATTATGAAGCCGTTTCATCTCGAGCAAATGATGACTTCGGTTGACCGTTGTATTGAACGAAGGTTATTAAAGCGTGAAAACTTCATGCTTCGTCGTGAGCTTTCAACTGGCCACTCAACCACCATGATTGGCAACAGCGATGCCATGATGGAAGTGAAACAAGTCATTGAACGCGTTGCGCCAACAAATGCCGTGGTGCTCATCGAAGGTGAGTCAGGTACTGGTAAAGAGCTGGTGGCAAGGCAATTACACCAGCTAAGTGGCCGCACTGGCGCATTTGTCCCAGTTAACTGTGGCGCCATTGCCCCCGAGTTGCTGAGTAGTGAACTTTTTGGCCATACCGCAGGTGCCTTTACTGGCGCGAAAGGCGCCCGTGAAGGCTTATTTAGTTTTGCGTCAGGCGGAACGATTTTCTTAGATGAAATTGGTGAAATGCCAATGAAAATGCAAACGGCACTATTGAGGGTTTTAGAGCAAAAATCTATCAGGCCCGTGGGCAGTGAAAAAGAAGTCGCCATTGATGTCAGAGTGGTGGCGGCAACAAACCGCTTGTTATCAGAAGAGGTAGCTGCTGGTAACTTCAGAAGTGATTTATATTATCGACTCAATGTACTCAATATCTTGATCCCTCCTTTACGCACACGTCCTGAGGATGTGATTGAATTAACCCATCATTTTACTTGGCAACTAGCCCGCGAGTTAGGGGTTAAAGAGGTGATTTGGAGCCATGAAGATATACAGGTACTGCAACAACATGAGTGGCCAGGGAATATTCGTGAACTGCGTAATATGATTGAGCGCTGTATTTTATTGGGTAAGCCGCCTGCAGAGTATTGGAAAAAAGCGCCAGAAACAGAAGCGATGACTCAAGCCGGTTACCCACTAAGTTGGCCACTCAAAGAAGTCGAAAAACAACATGTTATGAGCGTGGTTGATGCTAACAATGGTAATAAATCAGCCGCCGCCCGCGATTTAGGTGTTTCTCGAAAAACCCTAGATCGTAAATATAAAGAATGGTTCGATACTGAACCGGATAAGGGAGCTTAAGTCGTGTCGGTATTTCGTCAAATGTTCGGAGTCAGCTGGCAACAAATGCAGGCCAAAGTGCGCTATCGTATTTTGATCCTGACATTGCTACCCATCTTACTGACCCTGATAAGCCTAGTGTTCATCACTATTTACTGGAATATCAGTTATACCGGTAAACAGTTGTTTATGAAGGTTAAGGCTGATTTGACTGTGGCCACCAATACCCTTGAAGAGGTTCAGCGACAACAAGAAATTCAATTGCTCAATGTGAGTCAATCATGGGACTTTCAGAATGCCTTCCAGCAAATCAAGCAGGGCGACTCATCCCAGATAGACAAAATTAATCAATACCTGGAACAACAAAAGCAGTTTTTACAACTTGATATATTAAGGCTAATCAAAGTTGAGCAAGCCGCGGCCGATCCCGATTTGCGGATAATGTTACCCAAAATCCAACAGCAACAACCCTTGTCTGGTTTGATGGTGTTATCAGCCAAGCGTTTGGCTCGTCTCGACCCCGATTTAGCCAGTATCGCCCGCATTCCTATATCGGCTACTTTAAGGGCGCAAGAGCCCACCAAAAGTGAAGAAACACGTGGCATGTTAAGCCGGAGTTTATTGCCCATATTAAATGAAAATGGCCAAGTGAATTGGTATCTCGATGGTGGGATTTTATTTAATCGCAACACGGTTATAGTCGATCATATTCGAGACTTGGTGTACGACGAGGGCACCTTGCCTGAGCGCTCAATTGGTACTGTGACTATTTTTCTTGATAATGCCCGCATTAGTACCAATGTGCCTATGGATCTATTTTCGACCCATGAAACAGCGAGCCAATCGAGGGCATTAGGCACCTTAGTGTCAGAAGATGTGCGCCAGAGAGTCTTGGTTGAAGGGGAGTCGTGGGTTGACCGTGCCTTTGTATTAAATGACTGGTTTATTTCAGGCTACTCACCCCTTAAAGATATTCGTGGTAAACGTATTGGGATGATTTATTCAGGTTTTTCTGAGTCGCCTTTTATACACACCTATATTCTCAATATCCTCGAGCTTGGCACCATTTTAATGCTGGTGTTGTTGGTGTCTGGTTTCTTGGTTTATCGAGGGGCTAATAGCTTACTTGAGCCCATTGAGCGCATTCATCATGTGGTAAAAGCGGTGCAGTCAGGCCGAGACTTACGTATCGGCGAGCTGGGATTAGAGCATGATAATGAGCTATCTAATTTGGCTGAGCAATTTGACCACATGCTGGACTTACTGCAGCGGCGTAATAACCAAATTCAGCTAGCGGCAGAGCAGCTTGAAGTGAAAGTGGAGCAACGTACCCGTAGCTTGCAAGATAAAACCGAAGAGCTGCAACGTAACGTGGCCTTGCTAAATGAAACAAGACATCAACTGGTCACCAATGAAAAGTTAACCGCCTTAGGGGAGCTTACAGCCGGTATTGCCCATGAAATTAATAATCCTACCGCGGTAATTTTAGGCAATATGGAACTAATGAAGTATGAGCTTGGCAGTAAGGCTGTTGCTGTTGAAGAAGAAATTGAGTTGGTTATTCAGCAGGTAGGTAGAATAAGCACCATTATTCGCAGCTTGTTGCAGTACAGTCGCCCCGGTGAGTTTAATGCGCCGCTTGAAATGCACCCAGTGCAACCGATGATCGAAGAAATGTTAGTACTGGTTAGGCACTCGATTGAAAAGCAAGAAGTCGAACTCATCAAAGATATTAATACCCAATGCACGGTACAAGTGAATCAGCCGCAAATCTTACAAGTGCTCATTAACCTAGTGGTTAACGCTGCCCACGCCATTGAAAATAAAGGCCGAATTTGGGTCAGAGCCAATGATTGGCTTGAAAATGACGAGGTTGTCGGGGTAAAAATTGAAGTGGAAGACGAAGGCATGGGGATTAAACCTGAGCGCTTAAGCCGTATCTTCGACCCTTTTTACACTACCCGTAAAGACGGTACAGGCTTAGGCTTATCGCTCAGTTACGGCATTATTAAGCGCATTGGTGGCACCATTGAGGTGAAGTCGACCTTAGGTAAAGGTACGGTATTTACTATCGGGCTTTATCATAAGGCGAAAGAAGAACAGGAAAATAATCCCTATGATGGACTGCATTTTGAAGATAATAGCCGCGTAGATACTGACGCTTAGCTGTTTATCGTATTAGCTGCTTATAGCGTTAGTTGCATATGACATTGAATATGGATTGTTATAAGCAGTGACGACTAGATAGTCTGCGTTAGTTTCTTGGTTTGGGATTAATAGTGTAATTGAGTCAATCGCAGATAAAAAAAAGCCAGGTGATGAGCCTGGCCACTAAGAGTGTATGAGCAATGTCGTGCTTGCAGACTCAGAGGGTATTAATAGGAGATGAAGCTATTAATAAGAACTGAGTTTTGGAACGCAGATAAATAGTAATCATTATCATTTAGATTTGCAACTTGTTGATGAAATTATTTTCAACTTTACAAACCCCTTACAAATGCTCTGCAAGCTCTTTGGGGCAGTCGACTAACTTTTATCGTTCAAATCGACACTGTCTATCTTGGTTGTTAAGCTAATTCTTTATGCAAAAACAACTTGTTATCTGCCGAGTCAGTGGCTGATTCAACCTGCGTAATGTGGTATTGGTTAGTAACCAACATCGTCAGCATGGCGTTAAATTGGTTGCGAGTTTTAACTTCAAGGCGTTGATAACCTTGCTCTGTCGCCCACTTTTCTTGGTACTCGAGCATAGATTTTGCTAAACCAAGTTGCCTGAAATCAGCATCAACTCCGCCAAGCCAGCTGTAAAAACGCTGATTATCGAGCTGATATCCTATTTTAAACCCAGCAAGTTCACCTTCAACATAAGCTAATAAAATCAAACAAGCTTGATTGTCTAATTTGCTATGTAATGATTCGACAGTTTGAGCGCGATCGAGTTCGTTAATGCGGGCACTGATAGCGGCAATATGAATAGCCACCTCAGCACTTAGCTCAGTATGAGCTTCAATTTGGATAGTTAGCATGTAAGGTTACTTTTGGTCGGGCCATGCCGCCTCAATATCAGAACGGCTGATATTGAGCTGACAACAGCAAAAATATGGCCGCATATTAACTCATCGTACCAGTTAATAATGCGGCATAGCTTAAAAACTCACTAGAAAGTGTGCTTTGTCAGCAGTGACTCGCGGTGATTTAGTAACATTAGAGCGCAGTCGAGGTGCGGGTTGTATCAGATAAAACCAACCTATCGGTGAGCACTTTCAGTAATACCCCATATGCAGGTAAAAATAACCCTAAGCTAACCATAAGTTTAAAGGCGTAATCGACAGTGGCTATTTCAGGCCAGTGATTTGCCATAAATGGGTCTGAAGAGGCGTAAAATGCAATACTGAAAAACACGACAGTATCAACCAAGTTACCAAATAGAGTCGATGCGGCAGGGGCTACCCACCAGGCTTTAGCTTTACGCAATTTAGCAAATACAGTGATATCCATTAACTGTCCGACTAAGTAAGCCACAAAGCTGGCAAGTGCGATACGGAACACAAATTGATTCCACTGGGCTAATGAATCAGCGCCTTGGAAAACCCCTTGATGGAAAATCACCCCCATGACATAGGAGATCACCAATGCAGGTAACATGGCTTTGAAAATAATACTGCGAGCCGCTTGTTGGCCAAATATTCTGACGGTTAAATCTGTGGCTAAATAGACAAAGGGAAAGCTAAACGCCCCCCAAGTGGTGTGATAACCAAAAATCTGAAACGGGAGTTGTACCAAATAGTTGCTTGCGCAAATAATGATGATATGAAAACTGACAAGAAACATCAGTGCACGGCGACATTGCGCCTGAGAGAGCATTAACATGTTATGGCCTTTTTTATTGGGTTAGACGGGGTGAGGGAACCCGTATATGTATGTACTTGGCGTTGCTGATTATATATTTTAGCTGACTTTAACTTGCTCAAAGAGTTTATTGAGTGGTGTCATTTTCGCCAAGGAGGACGCATTATAGTGAGCAAAAAATAAGATGCAACTAGCAAGGGAGCGCAAATGCGCTATTTGTGACTAAAACCCAGCCGTCAGCGGCACATTTATGTGCAGAAAGACTTTTAAGTGATTGTTTAATTGGTTGATTATTTAGTTGGGTTACAGCTCAACTAAAATGGACAAAATAGTGGTGAGTTTATTTTCTAATTCTTGCCATTCAGCCAGTGGATCTGAACCGGCAACAATCCCCGCGCCAGCAAACAGATTAATTCGCCCTGGTTCAATTAAGGCGCAGCGAATGGCCACAGAAAACTCACTCTCGTACTTATTTAAATAACCACATGCGCCCGCATACCAGCCGCGATTATAGCCTTCACGTTGACGGATAAAGTTTAATGCTGATTCTCGCGGTAACCCGCCCACGGCAGGGGTTGGGTGTAAACCTTGAAGTAATTGAAAGTCATTAACACCGGCTTTTAATTCAGCGCGAATAGAGCGATGTAAGTGCTGAATATGAGTTAATTTAAAAATTTTGGCCGACTCATCCGCACCAACGTAATGGCTTAATGGCGTGAGTACATCAACAATTTGCTGCCTAACCAGTTGGTTTTCATTGCTGTTTTTACTGTCTTCTAGTAGCTGATTGGCAAGAAAATCATCTTCTTCTTGGTTTAAACCACGCACAGTCGTTCCGGCAAGGGCTTCGGTAAATAACTCTTTTTGGCGGCGTAAGTATAAACGCTCAGGCGAGCATGAAATAAAGGTGCGCTCAGGGCTAAATTGAAACCCAAATTGAAAGCTGTAGGGGTTGCGCCCTTGCCAGCAGGCTAATACCATCCAAGGATCGACCACATCATTAATTTCTAACTGAGTTTGGCGCGATAGCACCACTTTAGGGGTGGTGGCATTAAATTTAGGGTTAGTCACTTGCTCAACCAATTCTTTCCAGCGTGGGTAATTTGGCAAGTCACTGCGGCCCATTAAAGGCAGTTTATTAGGTGGTGACAATGGTTTGGCTGGTTTGAGCTGATTGATGGCTTCAATGGCCGCATTACACTCATCATCTTGACTATTACCTTCAAAATTTAAATTTACTAAAATTTTGATGATGTTGTCATGACGGCGCAGTTCTATGCGAGGCAGTACAAAGCGAGTGCGGCCAAATTCAGGCCAGCATTCTACGGTGCGGTCAAAGGCGACGCCGCCGTAGTAGCGAATATCTTGATTACTGCTTTTTCCACGCTGGGATTGGTAAATCGATGCCAGTAGCTCGTCATTAATTTCTTGTTCTTGCTTGAAGTCTTTGCAGGCGCCTACAGCGGCCACTTCTTCTTGTTTGTCACGGGCATGCCAATATATGCGTGGATATTGAGTTTGCGCCCCTAACCAAGATAATAACGGCAAGGATTTAGCTTCTACTGAGACCTGCACAATCGGCTCTTTGACGTGAGCCAACTTCATAGCGTGTAACTTTTTGATTAACTCGTTAAAGTGCTCAAAAAAAATATGACCAGCCAATGCAGACTCCAGAGTCAATATCTCAAATAATTGAAATGAAAAAGCGTAAAAGGATTTATATGAATTATGCCTTAAGTTAGTTAAGGGTTCAAAAACTGTCAATCTTCAGGCATCGATGCTGTGATCATAATGGCTTATATCATCAGTTACTAGGCTGTTTTTAAACTTACTTATCATTGGCTGCGTTATTTTTACATGAGCTTACACTTTGCTATATTTATTTTAGTTAATTTTGCTTAAAAAGGATAAAATGCATTTTTAATAATTACATGTCGGGCACATAAAACTCAACATGTTAGCAATTATTTACATGATATTAAGGTTTTTAGGAGAGTTCCCCATCAATGACGGTATTACCTGAGTCCCAAGACATTATCCGTATTCCGGTAGAGCGCTTAAGTCTGGGGATGTTTGTGGTGGCGATTGATCGCAATGATAGCAAAGTGGCGATTAGTAATGCTGGGCAGATCAAGCATAAAGACGCCATGGTAAAGCTTGCCAAAGCCGGTATTAAAACCGTATGGGTTGATGTTGAGCGTTCAGCTGATGGCTGCGGTTTAAAGAAAAAGCCCAATTCCCCACTGGTAAAAAAGATAACCAACACCCGAGAATATAAACAAACTCAAGCTAAAAAAATCCTCACTGAAGCAAAAACATTAGTGCGTAAAGTATTGTCTGAAACCTACCAAGGCAAGGCTGTCGAGGTGGCTCCTTTTGAAGATGTTGCCGACAAGATGCTTGAGTCGGTGATGGATGATGCCGATGCACTTAGGTGTGTATCAGCATTAAGAACCAAAGACGCTTATTTGCTTGAGCATTCAGTTAACGTGGCATTTTTGCTAGTGACCTTTGGTAAGCACCTAGGTCTTGATGCATCACTGCTTAAAGAGCTTGCTGTGGGTGGGATCTTGCATGATATTGGCAAGGTGCAAGTGGATAACAAAATACTCAACAAGCCAGGTAAATTAACGGCAGAAGAGTTTGAACTTATCAAGATGCATCAGGTGTATGCCATCGACATCATGAGTGATACCCAAGAGATATCTCAGGTGAGTAAAGATGTGTGTTTGATGCACCATGAAAAGCTTGATGGCAAAGGTTACCCCAAAGGCCTTAAAGGCGACGAGATCCCGCAACATGGGCGTATGAGTTGTATTGTGGATATTTATGATGCACTTACCGCGACCCGCTGCTACAAAGAAGCCATGAGCCCAGCTGCTGCATTTAAAATTTTAATGAGTTTGACCCCGTTCCATCTTGATCAAACATTGGTGTACGAATTTATCCGCTGTGTGGGCATTTACCCTGTGGGCTCATTAGTGCAACTGTCTGATGAACGTGTGGGCATTGTATGGGAGTCAGCAGGCAGAGATGCGTTACATCCAGTGGTAAAATGCTTTTATTCACAAAAGCATCAGCGCTATACCGAAGTTACCTTAGTTGATTTACGCAAATGTAACCTCAATATTGACCGCGGTGTATCGCCACGGTCATTAGCTGTGGACCCAAGCCCTTTTTATTAGCCAATACCAATCTCAATACCATGGAGTTGTAGATGAAGTCGCTACTGAGCATTGTTGTGATAATCCTGTCGTTGGCGCTATTAATTCCCGGGGTGACTCAACCCATTTTGACCATCCAAGGCTCCATCGAAAAGTCGGAGTTAGTTGAAGCCGGCGTGACCATGTTTACCGAAAGCTTATCTGAAGATAACCGCAGTAATGCCCGCAGTATGCTGGATATGGCGGTGAGTATGCTCGGGTTTGATAATATTGAAGGAGAGGTAGAGGTTTTTTATAAAACCCGCAGTATTGTTGATACCGTCAATGAGTTATATCAATCCAATAATATTTTAGTTGCAGCATTAGTGGGTTTATTCAGTATCGTTTTTCCGGCGATTAAGTTACTGACTATGTTGATGGTCAATCTGCCAATATTTAAGCCGTTGCAATATGGATTAATGAGATTCATTGGTGCGATTGGAAAGTGGTCAATGGCAGATGTATTTGTGGTGGCGCTAATCATAGTTTATATGGCGGGCAATGCTTCTGCCGGTATGGGCGAACTATTGACAACCACTGCCCACTTTGAAATAGGCTTTTATTATTTTAGTGCTTATTGTGTGTTTTCAATTGCCAGTCATTGGTTAATGGCCAGTAGCGTTAACAAGCGTCATACCAGTAAACCGTCGCGTTAATTGTATAACATAGTAAAAATAGATATTGGCGGCTTAAACTGACAGTTCCGATAATAACCTTTCATATTCAGAAAGGTTGTTATCTCATTATTATGTTTCGGCTGCTAAATTCAAAAATCATTAAAGCCTGCGCGATAGTTTGCCTGTGCATTATTGCCATTGTTGCCTCGGTGCAAACAACGGGTTTAACCCGCGCTGTGATTGAGCTACTAGCATTTAGTGGCCTGATTGCACTGGCGTTAGCTAAACCTGATATTCAGCAAGAACAGTCAGAGGTTATTAAGCAGCAGAATAACCAACAAGACCTTTAACAGCATTTCGCACAGACATTGCCGCAACAGCTACTCAAGTTAATCTCCCGTCAATAAAATATACCCAAGTGATGTACTGCCAATCGCCAGCCATAATATGATCCCCAACATTAACGGTTTTGGCCCATTAGCGCGCATTTTACTGACCGTGATACCAGCGCCAATTAAAAACAAACACACAATAAGCAACTGCTTGGATACGCTAAACAGCACGTTATAAACGGGCTGGCCTTGTGGAATAAAGTAAGCAATAAGAATGGCTAAGCAATAAAAGCCAATAAAATACGGGATAGATATTTTTGATTTATCACCGTCAAAAATTATTGCACTCAATAACGCGATAGGAATGATCCAAAGCGCTCTAGCCAGTTTAATGGTAGTGGCGGTTTTAAGGGCTTCATCACCATAAGCAGAGGCGGCGCCAACCACAGATGAAGTATCGTGAATGGCAATCGCACTCCAAACACCAAAATCATATTGGCTAAGTGATAACGCATGGCCAATGGTGGGAAATAAAAATAATGCAGCAGAGTTGAGTAGGAAAATACATGCCAGTGAAACCGCAATTTGATCGTTCTTAGCATTAATAGCAGGCGCGACTGCGGCTATCGCGCTACCGCCACAAATCGCTGTGCCGCAACTGATTAAATGGCCCGTCTTAACTTCTAATTTCATTAATCGGGTTAAACCAATGCCGAGCATGAGTGTAAAAAAAATAGAGCCGACGATTAAGCCAAGATTATGACTACTGGCAGCAAGCGCTTCAGGTAAATTAATTCCAAAACCTAAACCAACAATTGAATAGGCTAATAACTTTTTAGTGAGCTTATTTAAGTCAATATGGCTTGGCACCATGCCAATACAGGCAAGGGTGAAACCCATTAGCAAGGCAACAGGAGAAGAGATAACAGGCGTTAAGCAAACTAAGCCAACAACAATAAATAGCCACAGTTTAAAGCGCGAAGAAAAAGCAGTTGTCATGAGGCTTTGATGATCTCTGAAATTAAATGTTGCAGCGGTTTATGGCGATTTTTTGTAAAAGCCGTCACCAAATCTGCCCGAAGCGTCGATGCTTGAGTGTAACAACTAGATTGCCATGGCACGATTAAATTGAACTGAAAGTTTTTAATTATGCTGCATTTCAACGGCTACCTGTTGTTAATCGCCGCTAAAATCACAGCTTTATTGTTCACGAGTATATTGACATTGCTTGATGGTCAAAATACTATTTATGACAAATAGTTTGATTGTCAAACAAAGGTGGCTTTTGAAATTTTTAAATCAACATCATCATCAATTTAGTTCGTTGCACAATAAAGGTGAGAAGCGCACCCTGTACGTGTTGATCTTAACCGTTACCGCTATGGTGGTTGAAATTGTCGCCGGTACGATTTACGGTTCAATGGCCTTACTAGCCGATGGTTGGCACATGGGCACACATGCTGCGGCGTTTTGTATCACCTTATTTACTTATCGCTATGCCAGAAAACATGCTGGCAGTGATAAATTTTCCTTTGGTACTGGCAAGGTCAGTGTATTAGGTGGTTACACCAGTGCGATAGTGCTTGGGGTAGTGGCGTTATTGATGATGGCAGAGTCGATTCACCGTCTGTTTAATCCGCAAAATATTCAATTTAATGAAGCGATTATGGTGGCCTTTATTGGTTTGGCGGTAAATGTTGTCAGCATGTTCTTGCTTGGCGATCATCATCATGGCCATGATCATTCCCACGGGCATGCTCATTCCGATAGCCACTCACATCATCATTCACATCAGCACTCACATAACCATTCCCGCGATGAAACCGCGCAAGCAGAACATCAGCATGATCACCAACATAAGCCGCATCACGATCACAACTTAAGGGCGGCATATTTACATGTGTTAGCCGATGCATTGACCTCAGTACTGGCTATTGTGGCGCTTATTTTTGGTAAGTTTTATGGCTGGAACTGGCTTGATGCGGTAATGGGTATGGTGGGCGCTGTGGTGATTTGTAAGTGGACCTTAGGGCTATTAAAGCAAACTAGCCCAGTGTTACTGGATGAAAATATTGATCAGCATTATCGTCAGGCGATAACACAAGCATTACAGCCCTTTGCCAGCATCAAAGATATGCATATATGGAAAATCAGTGGCGATCATTACTCGGCGGCTATCATTCTTGAGTCTCATGTTGATAAAAGCATTGCTGAATACAAACAATTATTGGCGAATTTTGATAAAATTAATCATCTCACCCTTGAGGTTCATCCTGTTAAATAATGAAAAATCTACAAAACCTAAATCACTTACTAACTGAATTTTACGATAAGATGGCTTCTTGGGAGCAATCGGTGGTAAAAGAAACTGGCTATTCACTGGCGCAAACCCATACCATTGAAGTGTTGGGCAATCATGGTCCTTTACGCATGAAGGAGTTGGCGCAAAAGCTGGCGATAACCACTGGCACCTTAACTGTTCAGGTGGATAAATTAGTCCAAGCTCAGCTAATTGAACGCTGCGCTCACCCCGATGATAGACGTTCGATAGTGGTGGTGTTAACAGAAGCCGGGCAAGTGATTCATCGCCAGCATAATCAATTACATTTAGATTTAGTGGCTGACTTGAGCCGCAATATCGACCCAGAACATCTACAGGTTTTACAAAGCTGCTTAGCAAAGATGAACCAAGAGTTTTAGGGTTTACTTAACTCTGGCATAGCTCTAAACTCGGTGTGGCTTGAATCTGGCTTAAAGCTTGAGTTTAGTTTTAGTACAAATGCCAGAAACAAAAAAGTCCAAGTTGTATGAATACAGCTTGGACTTTTTTAATGGGCTATTTTTGCTATCTTAAGCGATATAGAGAGTAACAATTAACGCTGATGCATAGCGTAGTCACTGCCATCTTTGGCGGTAAACACTTTGCAGTTACCTTCAGTTGGTAAACAACGTGAATGCAGCATGCTTACCCATTGCTTGTAAGGTGTCGGTAAATTCTTAATCGGCAGTGCCACTTGAATATCTTCAATATGCGCTGGGTCGTTAGCACCCAGTTCACCGTTTCGGTCAAAGCTCACTTCAACATGGGTATCGTTATTTTTTAACACGATAGATGTTGGGTCACTTTTATGACCAGTTAACGCCACAAATTGACAAGGATTTTGCAATCCACATTGGCTGCCATCTTTCATAAATGCTAGCAGATGAGTGTAGTAAATCACGTAGCTACTTACATCGGCATGAGTCCCGCTAGCCAATGGAAAGTTATTATCTAAAAATATTTTCGCGTTGGTGATTTTATCTGCATTAGTGCTGGTGGCCACAATTTGTTCTTCAATGAAGCTGTTAAGGTCGTGAGCGGCTGTGTTGTGGTTCATAGTAGTCATAATCATAACCTTATCCTCTTCGTTTGATGTCGGCACTTGCTGGTTGTTTTCAGCAATTAATGCCCTGCGTACTGGTTTAACATTTACTGGCTTAAACGGGTTTTGTTAAAACAAACACTGTTTCCCGATTGCTTAATTTGTAGTCTAGTGTATTTTTCACTACAATTTCACAATAAAAATTTTACACTGTGAATTTTACAAAATGCGCAATGATCAAAGCTTGATGAGAAAGTCACATTTCCTTGGCACTAAGATTCGTAATTTACGTAAACGCAATCACCTGACCATGGAAGATTTATCCGCTCGATGTATTCGAGTGGATTCCAGCTCGGCGCCGTCAGTGTCGTACCTTTCGATGATAGAGCGCGGTAAACGTGTCCCCAGTGCAGGAATGCTGGCCGTGATCGCAACCGTGTTTCAAAAAGATGTGGAATGGTTTTTAGATGACATGCCAGAAGAGCAGTCAATCACCCCTGAAAAAGGCCGTCATGGCGGTGTTAGCGGCATGCCGCTTGAGCCTAGTTTCTTGTTTTCAAATGATATATTGCAAATTGCCATTCCAGAAATGTTATCGCAAACAGGTACATCAGGCAGGCAATTTGCCCAGTTACTTATTCGCGCCCATCAAGAGCATCATCAAAATCACTTCCCAGATTTAGAACGAGCCGCTGAAGATATTGGTAAAAAACAACTGCCTCTAGCGGCTGAAGAAATGCTTAATATCGCTAAAAGTATGGGGCTTAAAATCAAGTGGATTGATGAAATCCCCACAGAAGTGATCGATGAAACTGGCGCAAGTTCAGCCCGATTAACCACCTCATTTTTTGAGCCGCCAGCGACGATTTATATTAATAAAGCCCTGAAAGCCAATGTACCGCGATTAAAATATGACTTGGCGGTGCATATTGGCCATTGTGTTTTACACAATAAAGATGGCCTTAAAAGTGTGATGACCTCAGGGCGTCGGGTAGAAATTGATGATGACAGCTCAATGCAATCAAATACCCTTAATGCTCAAGATATTTTGCATGCATGGCGTGATTTTGAATCGAGCTTTTTTGCTGGCGCTTTATTATGTCCCAAGGTGCCATTTAGACAATTACTCGACCGTCATGGCTATGAAATTGCGGTACATAAACAACTGCAAGTGTCAGCATCAGTGGCAATGCGCCGCATGACGGTAGTGTCACCTTATCCACACTGGCATTACTTTGATGCCTATGCGCCAGGAAAGCTAAAAGCGGTTTATCGTGGCAATGGTATTCCACTGCCGTGGGGCAATATGCGCATTGTTGAAGATCCATGTCATCACTGGGCAGTGTTTAGAAAAATTAATGAACCTAGCACTGATGGCACCTCGGCGCAGATCTCGATTTTAAATGTCGGTAACGAGCCGCGAATTTACTGTTGCGAATCAATCAAAGTTGATGATTCTGCAGGCAATCCACATGTGCTATGTGCGGGCATTGATCTCAACCCTGCCATTGAAGCCCAAGGCAAGGATGCAAAATCCATTACCGCCGATTTAAAGAAAGCCTGTGTTGATAATGGCGGTTTGGTGGCCATTCCAAAACACATCAAAGCTGATTTAACCAGTGTGGCTAAAATTCTGAATATCAATTGGATTGAGCGCGGCATAGACAATGATGCTCGGGTGATTTGCTCTCGCGGCGCCGTGTGTCCACGCCAGCCAAGCTGCTACGCTGCGGGTAAAGCCTTGTGTGAAGAAAGCTAGCGCTGTTGTTAATAGGCGTCAAATTCTCTGCAAAGGGCAATTTGACCGCTTTAGCTAGCACTTGCAGATTCACTTGAGTGATAAATCAATTAGGTGACTGTTTACAAATACTTTTGTTCTGATACTTTTGTTCTGATATTGTTGTTAATCTTGAATTTTGGAGAGTTAATAGTGTTTTAATGCAAAACGACTTTAAACCCTCATTTAACACCATCTATTCGCTATTTAGATGCTTGGTGTTTGCTGTAAAGGAATACAGTTATGCTCGAATTTTTATTAATCAATGCCAATACACCCTATGCGATAGCATTGACTTTAGTGCTGACCCTAGCTGTTTTAGAGGGAGTTGGCTTAGTCATTGGTTTCAGTATTTCCAGCCTGTTAGATCACATATCCCCAATCGATTTAGATTTTGATGCAGGCATTGATGTTGCTCAAACAGGGTTAACGCCGTTACTGGGTTGGCTTTGCCTTAATAAGTTGCCATTACTTATTTGGTTAGTGCTGTTGTTAACCAGCTTTACGCTCCTAGGCTACAGTTTAAATTTCTTGAGCTACGTTTATGCTGGCCACTTAACCTCCCCAATAATCAGTACGCCTATAGTGCTGATCGCGAGTCTTTTTAGTACCTCAATACTTGGGCGACCTTTGGCAAGAATTCTCCCTAAAAATGAGTCACTAGCGGTATCTACAGACAGTTTTAGTGGTCTGTCAGCCAAAATTACAGTCGGCACCGCCAAACTAAATAGTCCTGCAGAAGCGGTACTGGTAGATCAACATTCTCAGAAACATTATGTGATGGTGGCGCCAGAATTCGCAGAAGAAAGCTTTAGTCAAAATGAACAGGTCGTATTGCTACGTAAGTCTGGCAGTATTTGGCTAGTCGCTAGGCTTGAGCCGTTTTAAGAAATAAGTTTCAACACTGAAATATCAATAAGCTTCAAAAATTAAATCACGGATAGAACCATCATTTGTAATTATTAAAGGAATAGAAATGGACGCCCTAGAAATATCTTCAAGTTCAAATACCATGTTTATCTTAATCATGGCCGGTATAGCAGTCCTTGCTTTTATCACCATCGGATTAATCTTCGCTAAATTATACATTCGCGCCTCAAAAGAAATTGCCTTTGTACGTACCGGTTTTGGTGGCGAAAAAGTCGTAAAAGACGGCGGTACTATTTGCCTACCTGTGTTGCATGAAACCATTCCAGTCAATATGAATACCTTACGTATTGAAGTCGAGAAAACCCAAAAAGATGCGTTGATCACCAAAGACAGAATGCGAGTGGACGTTAAAGCAGATTTTTATTTGCGTGTGGCCCCAAGCCAAGAAGGCATTTCTATGGCAGCGCAAACGCTGGGTACAAGAACCATGCGTGTGGAAGAGCTTAAGAAGCTAATGGAGTCCAAATTCGTTGATGTACTACGCGCCGTTGCTGCTGAAATGACCATGACCGAAATGCATGAACAACGAACTGATTTTGTGCAAAAAGTACAACAAAGTGTTGCTAATGATCTAGAGAAAAATGGTTTAGAACTGGAGTCAGTATCACTAACAGGATTTGACCAAACTGACCTGCAATTCTTTAATGAAAATAATGCCTTTGATGCTGAAGGCCGCGCAAGACTGGCTAAAATCATTGAAGAAAAACGTAAAGAAACCAATGATATTGAACAAGAAAACCGCGTAAAAATCCAGCGCAGAAACTTAGAAGCTGAGCGCCAATCTCTAGAAATTAAAAAAGAAGAAGAGGAAGCACGCCTAAACCAAGAGCAAATAATTGCTTTTAAACGTGCGGATCAAAAAGCTGAAATTGCCAAAACCCGTGAGAGTAATGAGCGTGAAGAGCGTGAAGCTGAAATTGCAAAAGAACAAGCCATTGAAGCCGCTGAAATTGAGAAATCAAAAGACATTGAAACTCGTCAGATTGATAAGAAAAGGACGCTTGCTCAGGCACAAATTCAACAACAACGCGACATTGAAGTGTCTGAACAAGAAAAACAAATTGCAGTCGCAGTGAAGTCAGAAGAAGAGTCGGCAGCAAGAGCCAAAGCTGCAGGTGCTGAAAAAGACAAAGTGGAAAAAGAAGAAGCGGTTATTACTGCAAGACAGGTTGCTGAAGCAAACCGTCGTAAAGAAATTGAAGTGATTGACGCTAAGAAAGAAGCTGAGCGAGAAGCTGTCGGGGTGACAGTTCAAGCTGCGGCAGAGAAACAAGCTGCTGAAGATAGAGCCATTGCGATATTAACTGATGCAAGGGCAGATTCAGATTCAAAGAAACTGCGAGCCGAAGCAGATGAAAAAGTGTTTGCGGTAGAAGCTGCTGGTAAACAAGCTTTGTATGAAGCTGAAAACACCTTGAAAGATGAGCAAATTGAGCTGCAAAAAGCCCTCGCGATATTAAAAGTACTGCCTGAAATCGTGGCTAATGCCGTTAAACCTTTAGAAAATATAGATGGTATTAAGATTCTTCAAGGCTACCATGGTGCTGGGCCTGGTAACGATGCTAGCGTAGCAACAGGAACGTCAGGTATGGCGGAGCAAATTACCTCGGCAGCGCTTAATTATCGTGCCAATGCACCACTGGTAGACTCAATGCTGCAAGAGCTTGGGTTGGTAGACTCAAAATCTGGCACGTTAAATGACTTAGTGAGTGGTGAAAACTTCTTAACTGATACAACTCGCAGCGCAATTAAGCAAAGTAATATGCCTCCAGTAACAGCAAATGGTAGTAAAAATTCAGAGGCTTTAGCGCCGAAGGCTAATTAACTGTACTAGCTCAGACTTGGGCTCGCATCTAAACCTAAAAAAGAGGATTAATAATCCTCTTTTTTGTTTTCTCTTGAGTATATTGAACACTGAAATTACAGCAAATTATTTAGCTTCCAGCTTTGCCAGCTTCTAAAATTGGCATTCCCGCTTCGGTAGGAATATAAATCCGCTCGCCACTGCCGTCTTGTAAGCCTTTTATCCAGATATAACGTAAGTAAGCTTCATTATCTTTTAATGATTCACCAATGATCTTGTTGGCTTCTGCTGCAGCCTTGGCAAGTTCGATATCAGCTGCGTCCTCAGATTTTGCTCGAACAATTAGCGCCTTACCTTCTGCTTCGGCAAGTGTGACTCTCGCTTTAGCTTGCATTAAAGCTGCTTGTTCTCTGGCTTTGGATTCTTCAATAAGGATCTGTTTTGACCATTGGGCTTCTTTTAACGCTGCCTGTCCATTGAGTTCCATTTTGTAGACGTTGTATTTTGGCCAAGCCCACAAGGCTAAGATCAATATGATGACCCCTGTGAAGGTCATAAATACTAGAGTTCCTAATGCGATAGCTTGTTTATTCTGGTACATGTTCTATGTGTCCTTACTTTTATTATTGTTATGAAGAGTAATCAACTGGCAACTGAGCCGTACTCATCTAAAATAGCTTTTTATATTATTCCATTATAATTCAGTATTTTGTTGGTAGTTAGCTTAGCGTAATAGATAATAGAAAGTGAAGATCTACCGCAAATTTTGTTTGGGATGAGCTTGTTGTAATAGTCTGGTTTGTGAGCGTTTTATTTAACTGTTAATTTTTGAGCAGGCTAACGTTTCATGGTGGCATAGAGCGTAGAGTTAACTGATTAGGAATAAAACCATTATTAGAGCTTAACAAAGTAAAAGGTTTCCGCTACGAAATATATAATTAGCAGCTACAATTAAATTTAATAACACGTATGTTATGCGGAATAAAAATAAATTTAAAGGACTAAATTTTATCAATAATATAGCAAGAATTACCGCACTTTTTGTTTGTTTTCTTATCTCACTTGCCGTTGGTACGGTAAGTGCTAGCCCTTATGTTACGTTAGATGAACGCGATAAAATTGAAATTGTTGAGGAAAATCTCTGGTATAAAACTTCGCCCCTGATTTCAGATCCTCGATTTACCGATCTAGTGCTCTTATATGCCGATGCCAAGCAAGTGACTTCTACCTTGGGAGGAAACGGGGCTTTTGTGGCAAGGATACCACTAGCCAATAGTCGTGATATTCAGCACACTCGGTTTGTGAATTTATATACAAATTACTTAGACATAGGGACTGCATATTGGCAGTCAGAGCAAGGTGAAGTTGTTGCTTTAGCAAGCTTTGGGCAAATAACTGGTACAAACCCTAAATTAGCTCATTCACAAACCTTCTCACTGATGTTGAGTCAACAAGAGCGTGGTGTACTGTGGATTTTTATACAAGCCAAAAAATTCGCCACACCGGTAGACGTTAATATTTATAGTAAAGCGGCTTTCTATAACAAACAATTTATTACCAATAGCATTAATACTATGGCTTTCTCGGTGATGATTACACTCGCTTTAATTGCATGTTTTATCTATTTCAGAACCCGATATTTAGTGACCTTAGCCTGCGCCGGATATGTTGGTTTTCATGGTTTAGGTTGGCTTGTTGCCTCTGGAAGTTTCGGGCAGCTGTTTAGTGTCAGCGCTTTTAACCCTGTTTATATTGGCATCATGATATTTCCGTTTGCTATCGCTTCTGCAAGTCAATTTACTAAGCTACTGTTTAATTGCCCTCAGGAGCATAGTAAATTCGCAAAGCTATTTAATTTATTATCAATAGTCAGCGTTACTCTTGGCTTATTGATGCCTTTTCTATCCTTTAATAACAGCTTCTTAATATCCCATATTATTGCAGCTGTATGGATCCCAATAAGTATCGGGACAGGCATCTTTATGCTCACCACTTTGGATTTTAAAGCCAAATATTATTTAATAGGTAACCTGTTATATGGCTTGTCTCTGTTTGCTTATGTTTTATCTCATGCCCTAAAACTTGATTGGAATATCTCTACAGAATTGATTGTGCAAGTTGCATTAACAATTGATTGTATTTGTATTTTGTTATCATTGACTGAATGGTTGCAAATAAAACAGAAGGACTATCATCGCAGTTATACTATTTCTCGGATAGACCCATTAACAAAAATAGGCAATCGCTATGCTCAAAATGAAAAGCTCGCCAAGCTAACTGGGGGCTATTGTCTAACATTTATTGATCTTGATGGTTTTAAAGAGATTAACGATACATTTGGCCATGATGAAGGCGATAAATTATTAATTTCCACAGTCGATCTTATTCAACAAAAACTTCAAGGTTTGGGAACTATTTTCAGATCTGGAGGTGATGAGTTTATTTTGGTGGCTGAAATTACAAATCTTCAACAAACAGCTTCAGTGATTTCGCAATTGTCAGTAGCACTGCTCAAAACAGAGCAGGAATTACAGCGAACTAGGTGGAAGAATATAGGTTTAAGTTTTGGTATTGCCACAAGCTTTGAAACAGCAAATCAATCAGAGTGCTTATCACTAGCGGATCAACGAATGTATAAACACAAACAGGAAAAGAAAAAAGATAAGCCACTAATACCCAACATTACTATTAGCCAGTGCTAGTATCGTTAATGAAGAATCTAGCGACAAAATCTTAGTGGTCATTAGGCTTAAACATTGAGTCCAATAATGACATAAACCACAGCGCTAATTGCTGCTGCAATAGCGGCTTAGTTTCTGTATCGAATGGGCAATCATCTTTAAAGTGTTCAATTAAGGCGTGTATTTGTAGCTCATGCCACTCGGGATGAAACTGCAGCCCTAATTGACGCTGGTGGCGAAAGGCTTGCTGGTGACATAGTACTGAACTGGCTTCAATACTGACTTGTTTCATAGGCTTGTTTTCTTGGGCTTGCTGATTAAAATCAAACCCATAAAAATGCCATTGAGGCACCATTAGTGTTTCAGCGACTAATCCGTTTGATAACAGCTTAACCTCATGCCAGCCGAGTTCGGGCTGTTCTAATTTATACAGGCTGGCTCCCAGGGCTGTGGCTAATAGTTGCGCCCCTAAGCAAATGGCTAAAATCGGCATATCAATGTCGATAGCATCCTTTATTAATTCAAGCTCGGCCTGCATCCACGCCGGGTTGTCTGTCACATCCGTAGGCCCGCCTAAAATAATTAGCCCATCAAAATTAGTTAACTTAGGCAGCGCGCCTAAAGGCGCCATAAAACAGGTGAGCTGATGGCCGTGACTGTTACACCAGTCTTGAATACGCCCCGGGCCTTCAGCGCTGTGGTGTTGGATCACTGCCAGTGATAATGCGGCCATTACTGTAATTCATCAGTTTCAAGATAGACCTCAATAACATCATCTTGATGTAATTCTTGCCGATTAGTTTGTGCATTTAGCGAGGTTGTGATCTCAGTGACTGACGGATGTATTGATGCTGTTGTTACCGCTATTTTAGATATATCAGATAAGTCATGGCTGGTTACCCGCAATAAATGGTCGGCTTCAGGCCTACTTTCTAAGCGTTTAATTAAAAACTGGTTGGGGCTAGTGGGGCTTGCAGCAATATTAAGATAATCAGTAATGCTGGATTTTGGTTGGCCTTGTTGCATATCTAAGGTCGAAAACAACATGATTTTATCAATCATAATGGCTTGCTCGAAGAATTGACTGACACCACCACGTTCAAAGTGGCCTTCAACCACGTCAATGGTTAACTGAGGTAACGCATTATCGATGGTGGGTTTTAGCGTCATCAAATCAAATGGCTGCGGCACAATAGTCCATAGTTGTTGCGGCTGGGTTGCCTGCTGTTGCAGCCGTTTTTTTACTGCGTTATCAACTTGAATGTCGACAAAGTGAAACTGCATGATCATCTGCACGTTGTGGGGTTGGTGGTACATGGGTAAGTGTGAGGCAAACAGGCCATCTTCACCGCCAAATAACGTCATACCGTGGATGCCATAAAGGGATGATGGTTGCTCAGTAGCTTGTGCTGGATTGAATAGACTGACTAATAGCGTAATGATGGCGAGAATAAAATGAGGTTTGAACATGTTGGGCTCCTATCTGTGTTTATCAGATGGGGCCGTCCCCTTATGGTATCAATTGTGGCTTGTGCGCAATTGCTGAGGTCGTCCTCAAAGACAATGTTACCTAAAAACAATTAGTATTAACAGCTTGGTTACAAGCTGCCCAGTTCAGTACGCTGTGAAATAAAGGTTATGTTTTTTGGAACTCATTCCAAAATGATTTACTCATTACATTTTTCCTGAAAACTCTACCTACAATTGATTAGTGACATAAAAGTAACCACTTTCGACATAATTTAACATTGGTTCCCATTTTGGAATCGATTCCAGTTCTATTATATCGGTGTCAATCAAAACAAAAGGGTGATGACCGATGACTAAAATAGACTTATTGGGACGCCGTAAATTTATCACGGGTTTAGGCGTAGCAGCTGGCGCGGCAATGGTTGCTCCTGCGATGGCAGTATCAGAAAAAGCTGCAGGTGTTAAGTGGGATGAAGAATTTGAAATTGTGATTATTGGTTCGGGCTTTGCCGGATTAGCAGCAGCAATCGAAGCGAAAAAGCTTGGCGCCAAAGATGTGCATATTTTTGAAAAGATGTCCTACTTTGGTGGTAACTCCGCCATTAATGGCGGTCTGTTTGCTGCGCCGGGAACGCCAATGCAGCAACAAGAAGGCGTTGACGATTCAGTTGAGCGCATGGTGGCCGATCAAATGAAAGCAGGTCGTGGTATTGCAGATGAAGCCTTGTTACGTCATGTAGCAGAGCATGCTGTTGAAGCACTGCAAATGACCTTAGATGCAGGTTCTGAATATCATCCTTATTTACAACAACTTGGTGGTCACTCAGTAGCTCGTACTTATCAAACAACCGTAAGTTGCGGCGCGGGGATCACTCAGCCATTACTTAAAAAATGCCGCGAGTTAGGTGTTAACACCCACAACCGTTCGAAGTTTGAAGGCTTCTTAGTCGGTGAAAAAGGTGAAGTATTAGGCGTTAAAATGCGTCAAAACTATCACTTTGAAGAAGACCAACCAGGCAAAGTGATTAATGTGAGAGCGAAACGTGGGGTGATCATGGCCACTGGTGGTTTTGCTCAAAATGTTAATTTACGTATGGCGCAAGATCCAACACTTACTGCTGAAGTGGGTTGTACCAACGCACCCGGCGCAACAGGTGAAGGCATGTACGAAATGTTCCGCTTAGGCGCGGTGCCAGTTCATTTAGCTCATATTCAATCTGGCCCATGGGCATCTCCTGATGAAGGGGGTTTTGGCTATGTGTCTAACTACTCAATTTATAATTTCCCACATTCAATGGCGGTAAACCGCTTAACCGGTAAGCGTTTCATGAATGAAATTGCGGACCGTAAAACACGCGCCGATGCTGAGTTAAGTTGTCGTGACGAGCAAGGTAATCCATATCCTCCATTGCTGATCACCAGCTATAAGGATTCTAAAAAGCATCCAAATACCAAGAAGGTGATTAAGTATAACGTCGGTTGGAAGTTTGAGTCGGTTGATGAATTAGCGACCCATTTCAATGTGCCACTTAAAGCACTCAAAGCGCAGATTAAAGAATATAATCAATATGTTAAATCTGGTGAGGATAAGCAGTTTGGTAAGAACATGACCAAGGCTGCTGGTAAGTACATTGAAGCACCATTTACCGTGGTGCGTTTATGGCCAAAAGTGCATTACTGCCAAGGTGGAGTGCAAATTACTACTAAAGCTGAAGTGAAAGACAGTTTCACAGGACAAGCGATAACAGGTTTATTTGCTGCAGGTGAAGTGTGTGGTGGGATCCATGGGGTCAGCCGTTTAGGAAGTTGTTCGATACCTGAATGTATGGTGATGGGTATGACTGCCGCTCGTAGCATGATGAATGCTTAACATAGCAAGTAAACAAGAGGAATTATTGATGAAAACATTAAAGATTATGCTTGCACTGGCTATGCTTAGTTTCGCCAGCTTATCAGCTCAAGCAGTAGAAATACGTGACTACCATAAAGACGTTATCGGTAAAGATTGTAAAGCGTGCCATGACCAAGGCATGAAGCAATTTCCATCTGATGAATCGTGTCTATCTTGCCACAATGTTGATGACTTAGCGGAGCAAACAGCCCGTAGTGAAGAAGATAAGTGGCAGAACCCACACAATAATCTTCATTATGGCAAAGAGTTACCTTGCCAAGAGTGTCACAGTGAGCATAAAGCGAAAAAGCCTATGTGCAGTAATTGTCATACTTTTGAGTACGATAAGCATAAAGAGTAAGTGTAGAGTTATTTTTTACCCCAAACAAAAGGAGCGTTTATCGCTCCTTTTTTATGTTTTTATTTCGGTAGCAGGTGTTTAAAAAGACGTTTTAAGAGAGGGTTAAACCTTTGCAGATGCCAGTGATACGACATTGGCTTTGATCAAGTTGACTAATTGCTCCGTGATAGGGCTTTGAGTTTCTGGATTAACGTATACAGACTCATTAAATACCGGCAATGGCGGTAAACCGTGTTCAATGGGATCCAATATTTGCATCTTATCGTTAATGCGAAATTCAGCAATAGGGGCAATGGCTAAGTCATTTTCCACCGCCATGCACAGCGCATTAGGTGAGGGTGAAGACAGCAATACATTGATTGGTCGCATCGATAATTGATGATTAGCAAAAACTTGCGCTCGAATTGGGCAGTTTTCAGGATACAGCGCCATTGGAATGGTACTGTGCAAATGGGCATTGCCATTTTTAGCTGCGACCCAATGAAATTGGCGTTCAAATAACAACTCACCATTAACGGGAGCCTGCCAGTGGGTGGCCACAATCACATCAAATTCACCCTGTTGCAGCCGCTTATATAAGTTGCCGCTAACATCGGTATCGATCACTAATTCAATGCGGGTAAATTCACGAATAAATTCTAATAAACAACTATTTAAATAACGTTTAATGTAATCAGTTGGGACGCCAAAGCGAATAGTTTGTTTGTTGGAATTATCTTTAAGTTCATCCAATATTTGTGAATTGAGTTGGATCATCTTATAGGCGTAATTAAGTAGGGTTTCACCGGATTCAGTCAGTGACACCCCTTTGTTATCTCTAAGTAGCAAAGTTTGACCGACACTTTCTTCAAGCTTTTTGATTTGTAGGCTTAAAGCTGATTGGGTGCGGCAAATTTTTTCTGCAGCTTTAGATAAATTGCCACACTCGGCAACCGCAATAAAACTTTCTAACAATTCAACTTTTAACATTGGCTATTACAATTGTTCATAGTGGTATTAGTATTACTCAGTATAGGGTTTCCTTAAAGCTTGTTATTGTTTGAATGTGAAGTTGAAACAATAAATTTACATAAAGTATACCGAGGTCAGGATGAGCAGTTGGGATCAGCGGGGAGACTATTTAGTTGAGGTTTCTCAAAGGTGCTTAAAAGGACATAAAATCTTTGATTTATGCCGTTCTCACTTGGTGAAAGCAAGTCAAATATCCAAAGGGACAATCTACAATCACTTCACCACTGAGGCTGATTTGATAGTGGCAGTTGGCTGTGCCCAGTTCGAGCAGTGGTTAGCGCAAATTGAGTCAGATACAGCAATGTACCCCGATCCCTATCAACGTTTTATTTTCCATCACTGCCAGCGTTTGTTTAGTATTTTATCTGAGCAACATTTTGTCATTGAGCGGGTTCTGCCCAATGAAACTCTACTGAATAATTGCAGCGATTATTATCGTCAACGTTATGAGAAATTGACCGCTGAGTCTTATCGCTGGAATGAAAATACCATACGTGAAATAGGTGAAGTGGCAGGCTTTGACCGGGTTGAGTTGGTGATGAATTACTTACGCGGCGCAGTAATTAATATCGATGATGGCCATAAGCAACATGATGACCCTAAGCTGTATCATCAATTTAGTTATGCGTTAACGCAATTGCTAGGTCACTCAGCAAAACGTATCCCCACAGAAAAAGATTTTAAAAGCTGGCTGAAAACCAAAGTGCATACTGCACATTAAGCTGTCAAAAATAAGCGATTTTGATTTTGTAGTTAAAAAAAGCGATAAAAAAGCGAGAAATGACTTCTCGCTTTGCTTTAAATCATTATTTAACGATGACTTATCTCATGGTAACAAACTCTTCAGCACCAGTTGGATGAATCGCTACCACGGCGTCAAAGTCAGCTTTAGTTGCGCCCATTTTCATGGCTACGCCGAAACCTTGTAAGATTTCATCCATACCAAAACCGATACCGTGAATCCCCACAACCACTTCCGTGTCGCCAGCGCAAATCAGCTTCATTTTACAAGCTTGACGATGGGCGGTAACCGCTGTGTACATAGAGGTAAAGCCTGAGCTGTATACCTTAACGTTGGCTTCACCATATTGCTCAATAGCTTCTGGTTCAGTTAAGCCCATAGTGCCAATTGGCGGGTGGCTGAATACCACGGTAGGAATAACCGAGTAATCCATTTTGGCATCTGTCATGCCGTTAAATAGACGCTCTGATAATAAGCGCCCAGCTTTAACTGCAACTGGCGTCAGTTCAACACCGCCTTCCATGATGTCACCAACACAATAAATACCTTTTGCGGTGGTATTCTGCTGTGCATCGGTAACCACGTAACCTTTAGGGTTTAGGGTGACATCAGTATTTTCTAGACCAATGTTGCCAGTTGATGGGCTGCGACCAATGGCCCAAATTAAGCAATCAATCGTGAGTGACTCACCGTTTTCAAGCTCTAACGTTAAGCTGCCATCAGTATTTTTAGTCACTGATTTTGGAATACTATGAGTGTGAAGTTTAGGGCCATCAGTTGCCATTGCTTCAACTAAGGTTTCAATTAAAATAGGGTCGAAATTACGTAGCGGGGCGTGTTTGCGCACTAATAAATGGGTTTCGCTGCCAAGGGCGTGTAATACACCAGCAACTTCTACCGCAATGTAACCAGCACCAACAACAGCAACGCGTTTAGGTTGTTCACGTAAAGCAAAGAAACCGTCAGAGTCAATACCGTATTCAGCACCAGGAATGTTAGGAATAGTCGGCGCGCCGCCAGTGGCAATAGTAATATGGTCAGCGGTGTATTGCTCGCCGTTCACTTCAATAGTGTTACTGTTAATGAAGCGACCGTAACCATTTACTAAGGTGACTTTATTGTTAGCAAAGCCGCGCCCATAGGCATCGTGAATACGGCTAATATATGCTTCGCGATTATCAACTAAGGTATTCCAGTCAAACTTATTTACCGTAACATCAAAACCATAATCTTTTGCATATAGGTTCATGGCTTCAGCGACATGAGCACCGTACCACATGACTTTTTTAGGTACACAACCCACATTTACACAGGTACCGCCAACATGCTTGGCTTCAATTACTAATACCTTGGCGCCGCGCTGTGCGGCACGGTTTGCTGAAGCGATACCGCCACTACCTGCGCCTAGGCAGATATAGTCAAAATGTTGAGCCATGTTAACCCTCTCTAATTGTATTTTTACAGCTTGTTATTTGGAGGTTTTTACCTCGAACAAGTGGTTTCTTAGGATAAGAATATTTCATTTGCAGCCATTGTAGGGCGGAATTCAGCCACAAGCTAGTCTCCTAGGCCGCTTAAGTCGGGAATTGGTTTTACGGTGGCTAAAAAGTTTTTATGGTTTGTTTAGCGCCGATACTGACATTGGGAGTATTGCTCTTGGCTTGGGCCTGAGGTTGAGCATTGCAAGCAATCCCACTCAGTTTGTCGATGAGATAGCTCAGTTTCAACATGTTCTGAGTAGTGCCTTTTTAATTGCACCCTCAGTTGTTTAATCCGATTACCTAGCCAGCGACAACTGGGGTCGTTAGCGGTCTTTTTTGCTAGTCTGAGCGGTTTATTTTTGCTGGTGGCTTTTTTATTGTTTGCGGTGCTTGTATCACGCTTTACTGCTTGCTGAGTAGACGACGGTTCTAGCAGCATCTCATCAGCAGAATAGTCCAGCGCTGATTGTGTGGCGGGTAGCTCGATTGCTTGACCTTGATGATCAAGTATCACATTCATCGGCAATGACTTCATTGATAGTGATGCTTGGTTGGGTTGCTTGTTCTCGCTGGCCGGTTTACTGACTAATTGCTCAAATTCGTTGGCCTGAGGTGAGTCAATGGTCATAAATAATGGCGCTATTTGGCTAATTATAAACACAAAAATAAGCGGGAAAATCCCTTTCAATATGGTCATAAGCATTCCTTTGCTTCAAGTGAGTCATGGTTCACCCGCTTAGCTTAGAATATGCGGTAGACTTTCGCCATAAATCTATGGCGTTTTTTACGCTATTTTTATAAAGGTTTAGAAACTAAAGGTTTAGAAACTAAAGCTTAAATTAACCCCTGCATAAGTTTGATCTAAACTGCCCGTGACGCCTTCATTGCGGGCTTGCTGCTTAATATCTTCCATTGCAATCGAGTGACTAACATGGGCGCTAATAGCAATTTCTGAGCTGATTTCATAACCCGCTTCAACTCCGAACTGAAAATGATTGGCACCATCGTTGTCTTGGCTGGCATAGCGAAAATCAAATCCTTGAGTCACATAGGGCGTAACAGAGAAACGTTCACTGATTTGCCAGGGGCTATGTAAACTCAGTTCAACAAAATAACCACTGGCCTCGGTGGCAAAGGTATAAGCCAGTGAAGGAATTAACCAAGGCACGCCGATATAGGCAATTTCAGCAAATAATTCATTATCGTTTGCGCGCTCATCACCATAAAACTCAAGCCGTTGGTAGCCGATTAAGGTTTCTAAGTCATCATGGAGCTGCAAACTATATTCAACACCAAAGTTCCATTCAGTGTAATGAACACTGTCACCACGGCCAACAACTGCATAAGTGGTTAGATTGCCCGTTTCTATGGCTGCGCCAGCCCAATAGATGCCGCCATCTTCAAGGTTATTACGCCCTTCTGAGATGTATTTTGAGTCCCAACCTAAATCAACTGCGACAGCAACATCACTGGCATTCGCTGCTGACATAAAAGGGGAAATACTCAATAGGGATACAGCTAACAATGACAATGTTGGTTTCATATTTAGTATCAGACTCAAAAGGAATTAATTTTTAATGAGAATACATTAACTTTCTCAAATAAAAATGATAACGAGTACGATTTGTGATCAGCTTGTCGAATATTTGTTTATAAAAAGTGGCTGACTGAGGTTGAGATCTTATTCACAGTTATTGTGTTGGCTTTCAGTTAGTGAGTGATAATTGCGCTGCTGGCATTTAGTTAATGCACTTAGGGGTTAACAATGGTTGGTCACTATGATGCTTTTATCCTGCTTATGATGATTGCTTACCCTTGAAATTCGCCACTTTAACCCCTATTAACAATGAAGGTGATATTGAATCGACTTCCCGAGGAATCAAAGATGAGCAACCCATTGCTAAGTGACACTGAACTGCCGCAGTTTTCGAAAATCAAAGCGGAGCATATCCAGCCAGCAGTTGAGCAGGCTATTGCAACTTGTCGAAGTAAAATTGAACAAGTGCTAAGCAATAACTCTGTTTACACTTGGGAAAACTTAATTGCCCCCCTTGAAGAAGTGGACGATCAATTAAGCAAAATTTGGTCGCCAGTATCACACATGAACTCAGTGGTTAGCACTGATGAATGGCGCGAAGCGCACGATGCATGCTTACCGTTATTATCTGAATATGGCACTTTTGTGGGTCAGCACCAAGGGTTATACCAAGCTTATAAATCATTGCAACAATCTGACGGTTTTGCAAAGCTTACTACCCCGCAGCAAACCTTACTGACCCATAGTTTACGTGACTTTGAGTTATCGGGTATTGGCTTAAATGATGAGCAAAAACTGCGCTATGGCGAAATAGTAAAACGCCTATCAGAGCTTACCAGTAATTTTTCAAATCAACTGCTTGATGCAACCCAAGCATGGACTAAGCTGATTACCGATGACACTGAATTAGCGGGTTTACCTGATTCAGCTATTGCGGCAGCTAAAGCAATGGCAGAGGCCAAAGAGCTACAAGGCTGGTTATTTACGCTAGATTTCCCTTCATATTTACCGGTAATGACCTACAGCGAAAATCGTCAATTACGTGAAGAATGCTATCGCGCATTTGTCACCCGCGCATCGGATCAAGGCCCCAATGCAGGCGAATTTGATAACAGTGCCAATATGGACGAAATCTTGGCGTTGCGTCATGAGTTAGCCCAGCTATTGGGTTTTGACAGCTATGCTGATAAATCTTTAGCAACTAAAATGGCCAATGATCCTAGCCAAGTATTGTCATTTTTAAATGAATTAGCCCTACGCTCAAAAGATCAAGCCAAAGCTGAACTTGCTGAGTTAAAAGCTTTCGCTAAAGAGCATTATGATGTGACTGAAATGGCATCGTGGGATTTAAGTTTCTACGCAGAAAAATTACAGCACCACAAGTACGAAGTTTCTCAAGAACTACTACGTCCATATTTTCCTGAAAACACAGTGCTATCAGGCTTGTTCTACACAGTGTCACGCCTGTTTGGCTTAACCATTGAAGAGCAACATGAGTTTGATAAGTGGCATGATGATGTGCGTTTCTTCCACATTTATGATGCTGATAAAGTCCATCGTGGCAGTTTCTACCTAGATTTATATGCTCGCAGCGGCAAACGCGGCGGCGCTTGGATGGATGACTGTCGTGGTCGCCGCGTTACATCCACAGGTTTGCAAAAGCCTGTGGCCTATTTAACCTGTAACTTTAATGGCCCAGTGGACGGTAAACCTGCTTTATTCACCCATGATGAAGTGACCACCTTATTCCATGAATTTGGTCATGGTATTCACCATATGCTGACTCAAATTGAAGTGGGCGGCGTATCAGGAATCGATGGTGTGCCTTGGGATGCGGTAGAGCTGCCAAGTCAGTTTATGGAAAACTGGTGCTGGCAAGAAGAGGCATTAGCGAAAATTTCAGGTCATTTTGAAACCGGCGAGCCATTACCAAAAGCTTTATTGGATAAAATGCTGGCAGCAAAGAACTTTCAATCTGGGATGATGATGTTACGCCAACTTGAGTTCTCATTGTTTGATTTTAGAATGCACCATGAGTTTGATGCAGCTAAAGGCGCAGATATTCAGGGGATTTTAGATGAAGTTCGTAGCCAAGTTGCAGTGAATGTTCCACCTGCATTTAATCGTTTTCAACATGGTTTTGCGCACATTTTTGCTGGTGGTTATGCCGCGGGTTACTACAGCTATAAATGGGCTGAAGTATTATCGGCAGATGCGTTTTCTCGTTTTGAAGACGAAGGTATTTTTAACCCTGAAACCGGTAAAAGCTTCTTAAATAACATCTTAGAAATGGGTGGCAGTGAAGAGCCAATGACCTTATTTGTACGCTTTATGGGTCGTGAACCTAATACCGATGCACTATTGCGTCATTCAGGTATAAACGCCTAGTGAGTTAAGCTTGCGAGAGTTATGACTATTTCAAGGGTGTCTTAGGGCACCTTTTTATTATTTAAAGATCACACAGTTTCATTTTAAGTCACTAAATATGCTTAATTTATTGTTGTGAATGCACTAGAATGTTGCTGATAAAAATTAGAATGGAATCGTATTTTGACCGCACAAGTTGAACAAATATTTTTTAGTTTAATGCCAGGTAATTTGGTTGATCTACAAATAAACTCCCCGGTTAAATTTAGAACTAAAGCCACGTTAGTGGGCTACGAGATTGGTAAGTATATTATTCTCAAACATCCAGCTCCGCTTCAGATGAATAACCATCAAGATGTTTTTGCTCATGGTAATGGTGTGGTCGTGCGTTATTTGTTGGAAGGCCAGCAAGGTGAGTGTTTTGCATTTAAAACCACCATTAGAAACATCACTAAATTTCCTGAAAAATTCATATTTCTCACCTATCCCAAAGAAATTGAGAATCGTCAATTACGCACCCATCAACGCTTTGTGACCCATTTACCGTCTTCAATACAGGCAAGAGAAGACAGTGAAGGTAAGCTCGGCTCTGAACTCAAAGGGATTATTGCTGATATTTCTGCCAAGGGATGTGGCTTCTTGTTTAAGACCGACAATGAAAACCTAAAAGTTAACGAGAAAGACATTTTCGTTAATATTCGCAACGCCAATGACACGAATATCACCATACCAGCCAAAGTATGTAATAGCCGTTTTGAAAATGGCAAAGTCAATGTAGGTATTAAGTTTGAAGATAATGATCCGAAAATTAAACAGCTTTTAAACCAGTTATTTATCGACTTGTAAGCATGATTTAGAGTTCATCTAATTGGCCGACATATTACTGTCGGTTTTTTTATGACTGCAGCTTATAAATCAATTTTTATCATTATCTAATCAACAGAGGTAATTATCGTTTAACGGTAATTAGTTGCTGTTAATTATTAATTCTGTTAACGTTTAATTAACTTTAGCCGACCCTAAATTAATCATGGATAGAATAGTTTTACTTAGTAAATGGATTAAATTACTTATTATATTTTTAGCCTTGCTACAAATCAGTAGTTATGGCGCCACTATGGTATTTGGTGAGTTTCGAGAAGGCGAATACGTAATGACGATCGACTGGTGGGGCTGGTTTAACAGTTACCTGGCTGTCGACTTTGGTGCGCCGTGGAAAATCCTAGCCGAGACACTTTATGCTGAAGGTTTTCATGCTGGAGTGATATTAGGTAGCGTCGAAATTTTACCCTACTTACTTATTTATACTTTTCTATATCAGTTATTTGACCTTTATCAGCAAGGCTTAGTGTTCACAAAAAACAACTTCCGTTGCTTACGTCATATCGCGCTGGTATTTGTTTGGTGGATTGTATTGAGCCTGTTTTACCCGATGATTGTGGCTTCTGTACTGCACTTTAGCGGTCTCAGTAGTGCAGTGCCGATTTACTTTAGCCTTGGTAGTTATGAACTTAAGTTTGCCTTGTTCGGGCTAGTTTTTTATTGCATCGCATGGGTGATGAAGCATGCGACTGAATTACAACAAGAGGCAGATCTGACAATTTAATGGCCATAATTATTGAACTCGATGTGATGTTGGCAAAACGGAAAATGAAGTCAACTGAACTGGCTGAACTCGTTGGGATTACGCCACAAAATCTATCGGTGCTGAGAAGTGGCCGCGCTAAAGCTATCCGGTTTTCGACGTTAGATGCGATTTGCCAGCATTTAGCGTGTTCACCGGGTGATATTTTACTGTATCAGGATGAAACCTAGACCGTTTTTTATAAAGGAAGATGAGATGAAAAGTTTGATTAAAAATATATTCTCTGGGGCCGTAGTTGGCTGCATGATATTGATGACAACCGCTTGTACCATAAGGATCAGTGAAGATACGTTTATTGTTAGTGATGAGCAACCAGCCGCCTATAAAACTGATTTTGTTGATCAATTACAGCAAGTCATGCCTAACAATACCATTACGCCAGTGAGTATTGATGCCAGCGAACAAGTCAGGTTGAAAGGCTTTTACATCGATAACCCTAAAAGTGATACGACCTTGATATTTTTCCAAGGTAACGGCATGAAAATTGAGCCTGACAGTTTATCAATATTAACCAGACTATCAGAACTCAATACCGACATTTTCATTGTTGATCGTCGTGGATTAGGGGCCAGTGAAGGTCAGCCTAGAATTGAAAATTTAATCGCCGATGCACAGTTGCAACTTGACTATTTACACCAGCATTACCCAACAAATAAAGTCATTGTGCATGGTTATTCTCTAGGCAGTTTCATTGCTGCGCAATTAGTAAAAACCAATAGTGTCGACGCATTAGTATTACAAGGCTCAGCCACCAATGTTGATGATTGGATTGATGAGAAAACACCTTGGTATCTATTATTTACCCGTATCGAAATGCCTGAAGATTTCCGTAAAGCAGATAATGAGCAAGTGGTAGCGCAATACTACCAAGGCCCATTACTGGTCATTGGCGCAGAGAATGATGATCAAGTACCAGCAGAGTTGTCTGAAAAATTATTTGATGCGAGTCAGTCAGAGGTTAAAGCGTTAATTATGGTGCCAAATACTGGTCACCAAGGAATGCTAGATAACGCTCACGCGATGAGCCGCTATCAAGCGTTTGTGAATAACTTATAAAGCTGAAAATTAAAAAGAGACGTATATTCGTCTCTTTTTACAATTTTATTTATAACAGAGCTTTGAAATAGATGCTCTTTATAAACAAGCCTTAGGCTAATTTCAAATCATATTGCAAGCGATACATCACCATATCTTCAATGGTCAATACTGGCATATTGTGCTTTAAACCAAAGGCGACAATTTCAGGCGCTTTGGCCATAGTGCCGTCTTCGTTCGTTACTTCACACAAAACACCTGCAGGAGATAAACCGGCCATTTGCATTAAATCAACCGTGCCTTCAGTGTGACCACGGCGAGCCATAACGCCACCTGCACGCGCGCGCAGTGGAAATACATGTCCCGGACGAGCGAGGTCGCTGGCTTTCGCATTTACTGCTGTAGCCGTTTTTACTGTCGTTACTCGATCTTGAGCTGAAACGCCTGTAGTCACTCCTTCTTTAGCTTCAATTGAAACCGTAAAAGCAGTTTGGTTAGCACTGTTATTGTCTTGCACCATTGGCGGCAGTTCAAGTTTGTTGGCTTGCTCGTCCGTTAAACATAAACACACAATGCCGCTGCATTCGCGGATCATTAATGCCATTTGTTTTGCGGTTAAGTGCTCGGCTGAATAAATGATGTCACCTTCGTTTTCACGATCTTCATCATCGAGTAATAACACACCGTTACCTAATCGTAAGGCGGCTAAGGCTTTTTCAACACGTTCGATTGGATCACCAAATGGCGAAAGTAGTGTTAGCTGATTCATGGTTTACTCCTAAAAAAATACCAGAATCAGGGCTTTGAAGAGTGGCTTTACGCCAAACGAAATGCACCAGCATACCTAAGTAGTGGTGTTTTCTATTCTCTTTCATCCGGACTATAACCGTCGGCTCTGGACTGTTAGGCGTACTTCATGTGAAAACATGGCCTAAGTCACCAGATCTGCTGACCTCGAAAAATATCGAGCGCTCGCGGGCTCATCTTGGCGCATTTAGTCGCCTCGATTTACCGCCGGTGGGGAATTGCGCCCCGCCCTGAGAATTTAAATTGTGATGCTTAATAAAGTTAAGCGCGGCCATATTATGGCAAAAATGACTATAAAAAAAGGGCTTATGCTCACAGTCTTAGATATAAAATGTCATCAAGAGTGGGGCGTTTTAGGGGGTGACTGGATAATTTTGTGAACAAACTTGCTCGCTGGTATGACCTCTGATAGCCTTTGCCGCTGACAAAGGAGTTGTAGCCCCATGAATTTATATTTTCGTCTGTTTTGGTTGTTTGTCTGGCGTATTCGTCACTGTAATCACATCGATTTTTTAGGTACCAGTCGTATTTCATATCGCGCATTACCGCTCGATTGCGATATCAATATGCATCTTACTAATTCTCGCTATCCTGCCTTTTTAGATTTAGCTCGTACTTATATGATTGCTGAAATGGGTTTAATGAAGCGATTTTTAAAACTTAAATGGCTGCCCATTGTAAACGCATCTGAGTTTACCTTTATTAAAGATATTAAGCCGCTGGAGAAATTTGACATTGAAACCAAGATAGTTGGTTGGGATGAGAAATATTTCTATATTGAGCAGCGCTTTGTATCTAATCGTGGGGTTCATTGTATTGCCCATGTGCGTGGTGTGTTTGTTTGCAAAGGTAAGCAAGTGCCTATCAGTAAGTTAATTGCCGAAGCGGGCTACGACGGCGCTATGCCAGTAATGACTGCTGAAGTGGTTAAGTGGAAACAATTTCTGCAAGTAAAAAAAGATCAGAATATTGCCCCTAAGCTGAGTCAGGTAGCATAATAAGCGCTAGTCATTTATTTAACGGGGTTAGCTTGTGGCCAAATTAGAAAAATTCTGCGATATTTTTGACCGCGCCAGTGAGCGTAAAGGTGGCAGTAAGGCGTTAGCTCATTTATTGCCTCTGACCCTTGAAGCGGATGAGATTGGTCAATTTTCTGATGCACAACTTTTGTCTGCCATGAGCAAGCAAGTGTTTCAAAGTGGCTTTGTGTGGCGGGTGGTTGAGAATAAATGGCCTGCGTATGAAAAAGCCTTCTTTGATTTTGAACCGTTTAAAGTATTAATGCTGTCACCGGATCAAATTCAGCAGCGCGCCACTGACGCAACGCTTATTCGCCATCAAAAGAAAACCCAATCTATTGTTGATAATGCCTATATGGTGCAGCAAATTGCGGCTGAGCATGGCAGCTTTGCTGAGTTTATTGCTAATTGGCCATCGGAAGATATCACAGGACTTTGGCAAGTATTAAAAAAGAAAGGCAGTCGTTTAGGTGGCAATACTGGGCCGTATTTTTTACGTAATGTGGGTAAGGATACGTTTTTATTAACCACTGATGTGCAGTCATATCTCAAAGCCACTAAGGTGGTTGATGCCGGATTTACCTCGCAAACGGCATTGCGCCAATCCCAAGCTGCGTTTAATCAGTGGCAGCAAGAATCAGGGTTAACCCTTGCCGAAATTAGTCGTATCATTTCATTGAGTGTAGGCGATAACCGGGTTTAAGCAGGGGTGATTTGGTAGCGACTTAAAAACATTTTTGCGCTTTCATCGGCTAAATGCTGCCGTTGTTGATCATTTAACAGTGGGTTACAGGTTAAAATTTGCGGCCAAAAACATTGGCCTTTGATTAAATGCAGCAGTTGTTCATTGGCAAACATCGCATCTTCTATTTGAATCCTTCCATCTAAAGCTGCGGCTTTAATCCAGCGTAATATCGCCGTTTCATGCTGTTTCATTTTTTCAATTTCACGAACCATTTCTTCACTATTGTAAAATAAGTGCCCAATAGCGACGCGTGCCATATCAATATGCTCTCGAGAGTTCATAAATTGAATCTCGGTCAAAATGATGGCTGATAACTGCGAAAACAGCGCTTGTTGCGGCTGATATTGCCCTTGATTGCTGGCCATGGCTTCAAACCATAACTCACTTACAAGGTGCATGACTAAGGCTTCTTTAGTGGCGAAGTGATTGTAAACAGTGCGCTTAGACACTTGTGCCTCTTCTGCCAGTTTATCCATGCTGGTCGCCGCTACACCTAGTTTTTTGAACATCCGCTTGGCTGCGTCAACTATGGCCTCATGCTTTTGCTGGCTGAGGGTTTTCTTGGTTATTGTCATATCTGTTTACAAATCTTCGCTGGGAGTCGTGCAAGTATATTACACTGAGTAGTTTACTTTTCAACAATAAATCAATAAACTGCACCGTGTAGTTTACATTTGCTGTATGAATGTTGAACTGCTACATGCTATTAGTTCAGCCATTTATGGCAATGAGCATTATGATCATTTTAATAAAGCCGTCGTATTGGTTTCAAAGATTGGCAAAATATTTTAATGCCTCAATCAATAAGTAGACTATCTTTTTATTGATTGAAGCATTCCTGACCGTTTTAGTGTCGCAACAAGGTGGTAAAAAGCAGGTGAGCTCAGGTTCGTCGTAACCTCAGCTGAGTGCATTACCTCACCTTGGTATATTTGAGCGCTATATCAATTTATAGGCAAGTTGGGATCACTAAGGCTAAAAAATAAACTATTCTTTAATGGCGATGGTGCTTACCAATCTGCGCTAAAGAGATTTGTTAGCTTTGACGGGATATGTTTATTTTATCAGAAGGCTAGTGATCGTGGTCGAGTCAGCGTATGACAACTTACGCTGCTGTGGTTAAGCAGTATAAAGCATCCTGACAAGGCTCATGATGGTGGCGGGATATGCTGATTAACTCTGTATTCGTGCTACAAGTGCCACAATTAATATTGTAGGTAGGTATTTTTTCAGGATTTAATACTAGGCGCACACCTTTTTTGATTAGAATGTTGTATATTTACGCACTTTTAAAAGTGAGCCAGTTAACCTTTTTGTAACACTTTCGTGTGTATTTTTTGTTGTTGCTACAGCTAAGTCAACAAAGCGTATACAAAGTATCTAAGTTTATTATTTGTTTACAATTTATAATTTTTTAATTGGTTGTAATGGTTGTTGAGCTCGCAAGTGTATGGGATAACAACGTCCATTAAAATTTCAAGCTTAAAACGTTGAAAAACGTTGAAATATATATCCAGCAAATATTTACCCTTCAAACAAGGTGAAATTTACTGATGATGTCATTAGGAGTAGGAGCAGTCATGCGCAAAGCACTGAAAATAGCCTCAGTTATCACTGCGGCTTTATGGATTACCGCTTGTGGTCAAGCCGAACAAGGCCAAGGCCAACAAAAAGCACCACCCGCACCAGTAGGGGTGATGAGTGTGACTGAGCAATCTCAAGCCATTTATGTTGAATTACCAGGTCGTAGTCGTGCTTTTTTAGAAGCGGAAGTACGCCCACAGGTATCAGGCATCATCACCAACCGTGGTTTTGTTGAAGGTAAAGATGTCGAAGCGGGTCAGTCACTGTATCAAATTGACTCTGCAACTTACAAAGCTGCTTTAGTTAGCGCAGAAGCAGATTTAGCCAGCGCGAATGCAGCCTTGGCTTCTGCGAAAGCTACAGCAGACCGTTATGCAGCCTTGGTTAAAACCAATGCTATTAGTGCCCAAGACTTTGATGAAGCTGATGCAGCCTACAAAGAAGCAATCGCTAAGGTGACTGTTGCTGAGGCAGCAATTAATACTGCTAAAATCAACCTTGAATACACAGAAGTACGTGCACCAATCTCTGGTCGTATTGGCACATCAAGTGTCACTCCTGGTGCACTAGTTACTGCTAATCAATCAAATACACTGGCGAAAATTCAGCAACTTGATCCAATCAATATCGATATTGCTCAATCAAGTGCGCAACTATTACGTCTTAAGTCAAAACTTAGACAAGGCAAGTTACAGCAAAGCGAAAATGCTGAAGTGACCCTTATTCTTGAAGACGGTAGCACTTACGAGAACTTAGGTACATTGCAGTTCTCTGAAGTGAGCGTCAATGAAGCAACAGGTTCGGTGATTATCCGTGCTGAATTCCCTAACCCTGATGGGGTGTTGTTGCCTGGTATGTATGTGCGCGCGATTTTAAATGCCGGACAAGATCCATCAGCCATTTTAGTGCCGCAAAAAGCCATTACCCGTAACACAAAAGGTGAAGCGGTAGCTATGATTGTTAATGCTGATAATCAAGCTGAAGCGCGCGTGGTGAAAACAGCAGAGGTGATTAATCACCAATGGCGTATTACTGAAGGCTTAAAGGCTGGCGACAAATTGATTGTCGAAGGTCTGCAAAAAGTTCGTCCTGGCGCTGAAGTTGCTCCACAAGTTTTAACCGAAAACACTCCAACTAAATAGGGTAACGTTATGGCTCGTTTCTTTATCGATCGCCCTATTTTTGCATGGGTGATCTCAATTCTAATCATGTTGGCAGGGGTCTTAGCAATTAAAGATCTTCCTGTGGCGCAGTACCCGAGTATTGCACCGCCAACAGTTGAAATAACCGCGTTTTATCCTGGCGCGTCTGCAAAGACCATGGAAGATACAGTAACTCAGGTTATTGAACAACGTATGACGGGTATTGACCATCTGCGTTATATTGCCTCAAGCAGTGATAGTTTTGGTAATGCAAAAATCACCTTAACCTTTAATGCTGAAGCCGATCCGGATATTGCTCAAGTACAAGTGCAAAATAAGCTGCAAGCTGCGATGACCTTGTTACCGCAAGAGGTGCAATCTCAGGGTGTTAACGTGGTTAAATCAAGTGCTGGTTTCTTGATGGTTGCAGCGTTTGTATCTGAAGATGGTTCGCTGGATAAAACCGATATTGCCGATTATGTTGCTGCCAATATTCAAGATCCGTTAAGCCGTGTTGCTGGTGTAGGTGAATTGCAATTATTCGGAGCCCAATATGCAATGCGTATTTGGCTTGATCCGTTAAAGCTGACGCAATACAACTTAACTAGTATTGATGTTATGGCCGCGATTCGTGAGCAAAATGCGCAGATTTCAGCGGGTCAATTAGGTGGTGCGCCATCAATTGCTGGCCAAGAATTAAATGCGACCATTACTGCCCAAAGCCGTTTGCAAACTCCTGAGCAATTTAAAGGGATTATTCTCAAATCTGACACCTCTGGTGCTAACGTTTACCTGAGCGACGTAGCTCGCGTTGCACTGGGTTCTGAAAGCTACTCAGTGGAATCATTCTTTAACGGTAAACCCGCTGCTGGTATTGGTGTGCAGTTAGCCACAGGTGCTAACGCGCTTGATACCGCAAAAAATGTTCGTGAAATGCTTGCTGACTTGCAAACTTATTTCCCTGACAGCTTAGAGATTTATTACCCATATGACACTACGCCATTTGTTGAGAAATCAATTGAAGGTGTTGTGCATACCCTTATCGAAGCAGTGATTTTAGTGTTCCTGATCATGTATCTGTTCTTGCAGAACTTCAGAGCAACACTAATTCCAACGATTGCGGTACCCGTGGTATTACTTGGTACATTCGCCATTTTATCAGCGACTGGTTTCTCTATTAACACCTTAACCATGTTCGCTATGGTACTGGCTATTGGTCTGTTAGTAGATGATGCGATTGTTGTGGTGGAAAACGTCGAGCGTGTTATGTCTGAAGAGGGCTTAAGCCCACTTGAAGCCACCCGCAAATCGATGGATCAAATTACTGGCGCACTTGTGGGTATTGGTTTAACCCTGTCAGCAGTATTCGTACCTATGGCATTTATGTCAGGTTCAACTGGTGTTATTTATCGTCAGTTCTCGATTACGATTGTGTCTGCAATGGCGCTGTCTGTTTTAATCGCGATGATTTTAACCCCGGCATTATGTGCCACCATGCTTAAGCCAATTCCAAAAGGCCATACCCATATTAATACTGGGTTCTTTGGCTGGTTTAACCGTAACTTTGATAAGTTAACCTCGCGCTATGAAGCGGGTGTAGCAAAAATCCTTAAGCGTACTGTGCGCATGATGGGTGTCTATCTTGTACTGGTTATCGCGACTGGTTGGATTTTCATGCGCATGCCAACAGCATTCTTGCCAGATGAAGACCAAGGCATCTTGTTTACCCAAGCAATTTTGCCAACTAACTCGACTCAAGAAAGCACCATGAAAGTGCTTGAGGATGTGAGTGACTATTACTTGGAAGAAGAAGGCGATATCGTTAAATCTGTATTTAGTGTTGCAGGTTTCAGTTTCGCTGGCTCTGGTCAAAACATGGGTATTGCTTTCGTCGGTCTTGAAGACTGGGCTGAACGTGGTGGTGAAGGGCAAGATGTTCAATCCTTGTCTAACCGTGCAATGGGTCGTTTCATGCAGATGAAAGACGCCTTAGTGTTTGCCTTTGTACCGCCAGCGGTAATTGAATTAGGCACGGCCAATGGTTTTGATATGTACCTGCAAGATCGTAGTGGTCAAGGTCATGAGGCGTTAATTGCAGCCCGTAATCAGTTATTAGGTATGGCAGCGCAGAATCCGAACCTTGTGGGCGTACGTCCTAATGGGCAAGAAGATGCACCTATGTACCAAATCCATGTTGATCAAGCTAAAATTCGCGCCTTAGGTGTGGATATCGATGATGTAAACAGTGTACTAGCAACCGCTTATGGTGGTTCGTATGTGAATGACTTTATCGACCGTGGTCGCGTTAAGAAAGTATACGTACAAGGTGATGCTGAATACCGTATGCAACCAAGTGATTTAGAAACCTGGTTTGTGCGTAACTCAAAAGGTGAAATGGTACCTTTCTCGGCCTTTACTACTGGTTCATGGGAATTTGGTTCGCCACAATTACAACGCTTTAACGGTTTACCAGCGGTCAATATTCAAGGTGCAACTATGCCCGGATATAGCTCTGGTGATGCAATGCTTGATTTCGAGAGAATGGTGCAAGATTTACCACCAGGGTTTGGTATCGAGTGGAATGGCTTATCTTATGAAGAGAGACTATCAGGTAACCAGGCACCAGCGTTATACGCACTATCTATTTTAGTGGTATTCCTTGTACTAGCAGCACTTTATGAAAGTTGGACGGTACCATTTGCGGTAATCCTAGTTGTGCCATTAGGGGTTATCGGGGCACTGCTGGCGATGAATGGTCGTGGTTTACCTAACGATGTATTTTTCCAAGTAGGTCTACTGACGACGGTAGGGCTGGCAACCAAGAATGCCATCTTGATTGTAGAATTCGCCAAAGACTTCTACGACAAGGGGGCTGGGTTGGTTGAAGCGACTTTGCACGCGGTGCGAGTACGTTTACGTCCAATCTTGATGACATCTCTAGCCTTTGGTTTAGGTGTTGTACCGCTAGCGATTAGTACTGGTGTTGGTTCTGGTAGTAAGAATGCACTAGGTACAGGCGTACTTGGTGGCATGATGAGTTCTACCTTTATTGGTATCTTCTTAATCCCACTGTTCTTCGTGGTGGTTGAGAAAATCTTCAATAAGAAAGAGCGTAAAGGTTACGTACCGCCTGAAACGAAAAGTGATTCAGCTGAATAAGCGCTAATCACTGTAGTTAATCTTAAAAAGCCCAGCAGATGCTGGGCTTTTTGTTACTCGTTATTTAAGGCTTATTGCAATTAATAAGCTAGCGATGGGTTAAGTTGATGAGCTTACTCAGGGGAATTGTGCCGTTACTGTGACCTAACATAGTGAGATATGCTTAATGGCATGGCCGCAGGTTAACGGCGCTATGACAAGAACGACCGGATCAGTGGCAACACCTTGCATTGCAATAGGTAGAGTCAGTTAAGTTGAGTTAGATGCTTTAGTAGCAGAACCACAGTAATGGCGAGTAAACGCAGCGATTCCAATTTCTGTTATTAATGAAATAGTGCCATCAATAAAATACTCCTATCAATAAATACCCCTCCATGAAAGAGTCACTGTCAAAAACGCAATAAAAAGCCCTGTAAATACAGGGCTAATAAGCTAATCAGTTTCAGTCATTATGGTATGACAACGGCATTCGTTATGGCGTGTAATAAGTTGCTGCGCCAGGACCTACAGGGAAGCCTAAAACAAATACCCATAGGAAGAAGAACAGCGTCCAACCGATAAAGAACACGATTGAGTAAGGCAGCATGGTGGCAATTAAGGTACCGATACCTAAGTTCTTCTTATAACGGCTTGCAACCGCCAGAATTAGTCCGAAATAGCTCATCATTGGCGTTATCAAGTTAGTGACCGAATCACCTATTCGATACGCTGCCTGAATGGTTTCAGGGGCATAGCCTACTAGCATTAACATAGGTACAAATATCGGCGCAGTAACTGCCCATTGCGCCGAAGCACTACCGAGCATTAAGTTGATAAAACCACACAACATAATAAACAGTACAAATACTAATGGCCCAGTTAAACCAATACTGCTCAAGGCATCCGCGCCAGTTACCGCTAATACCGCGCCTAAATTGGTCCATTTAAAGAAAGCCACAAACTGCGAGGCAAAAAATACCAACACAATATACATACCCATGGTACTCATACTGTGAGACATGGCATTAATGATGTCGGTGTCTTTTTTCATGCTGCCGACCACTTTACCGTACACCAAGCCCGGGATAGCAAAGCCGATAAAGATAAACGCCACAATGCCTTTTAAAAATGGTGAGCCTGAAACTAAGCCGGTTTCAGGATTTCGTAGTGGGGCGCCTTCAGGAATAATGGTCAATGCCAATAAGCTTGATAAGACCAATACAGAGAAACCCGCCACCTTTAAGGCATGTTTTTCTTCTGTAGTGACAATATCCATTTTCTGTTCAGATAAGTCATCAGCCGCTTCAGATACATCGTATTTTCCTAGTTTGGGTTCAACGATTTTTTCGGTAACCAGTGCGCCTAATATAGTGATTAAAAAGGTCGACACAAACATGAAGTACCAGTTGACCTCTGGGCCAACAATATAATCTGGGTCAATCATTTGCGCCGCAGCTTCAGTGATACCTGATAGTAAAGGGTCGACCGTGCCTAATAGCAAGTTAGCGCTGTAGCCACCGGATACCCCAGCAAAAGCGGCTGCTAATCCGGCTAAAGGATGACGCCCAAGGGAGTGAAATATCATTGCCGCCATTGGGATCAGCACCACATAACCTAGCTCTGATGCGGTATTGGACACAATACCCGCAAACACAATCGTTAGTGTAACAAGGCGCTTTGAAGTGCCCATGACCAATAAACGCATAGCGGCAGATAATAACCCTGAGCGCTCAGCAATACCGACACCCAGTAAGGCCACTAATACAGTGCCCAATGGGGTGAAGCCGGTAAAGTTAGTCACTAAGTTGGATACGATCATCCGCAAACCTTCAGCATTCATCAAGCTGACCACATGGATTAAGCCATCCTCACTGCGACCTGAGCTGCCCATAGGGCGAGGGTCTGCAACTGTCATTTCGAAATAACCCGCAATACCACTAATGGCAATGACAGCTAAGCAGAACATGGCAAATAAGGTAATTGGGTGAGGTAATAAATTGCCTAATCTTTCGACAATGTTAAGAAAACGGACAAAGGTGCCACTTGAGGCGAGGTCCTGAGGCGTACCCTTATTAGGCACAGCTTTAGATGGATCAAGGTTCATGAATATCCCTTAAATAGGCTTAATTATTAGAGTTTGAGATTTTGCCAATCTACAGACTATATGACCTATTTTAAAATAAGCTTAAATCTAGGCGGAAAAAGCTGATAAATATCAGTTAACATCAAATTTTCATTGAGTCTAACTCAATAACAACTAATTATCGAAAAATAGCGCTATTTAGTTGTACTGATGTTGTAAGTTGGTATAAAAAACACTCATTCTTGTTTTTGCTTAAAATGCTGTTTTGAAAGAATTAAAAAATATTTTTAATCATTTTGTTCTATATTTTTTACCTTTTTGAATGGTAGCGTCAAAGCTTGCTGTTAAGTTAAGCTTTTTAATGGTTTTAACCATGGTATTTGTCGGGTTTCTATATGAGTTGTAAAAAATCGTGCAAAAAACAACATCTGCATTGAGTGTATGTTTAGTGAACAGGGTGTTGATTCTTCGCTATGATGAGGCAAGCTAGTCAGTGCTCAATATAAACGTGATAATAATAATGATAAAAATACCTTTACATATTTTAGCTTCAAACTTGGCTTTTACGGTCAACACATACATAAAGCGATTACTCAGGCTGAGTTGCGCAAACGCCTTAATAAGCGGTTGCGGTGTAAGTTTACTGATCTTATTCAGCGCTTCCGTAACTGTTACCCAAGCCAATACCGGAGCTGGGTTTGAAATACAGGCACAGCAGAAAGCTAAAATTCAACTGACAATGACTGCGCCAGTTAAACCGCAAATAATTGCCAAAGCACAAACGCAGATTGAGCAAAGCAAACCGAATCAGAAACTTACTCCCACAGCAGCGTCGTTAGGATTAACTGAAAAATCGCCGCAAGCGGATAAAATTACTGCGTCGCAAAGTGAGCGCATAAAACCTCAAAAGCAGCTTGCAACCAGCACTAACGTGCAGCCTAAAGTGATTAAAGTGGCGACTATGCCGACGCCCCTAGCCCAAGCGCCCAAGCGTCAACAAGTCTTGCATGCGCCTATTGTGGTATTACCTTTAGCAAGTGACACGGGTGATGCTGAGTCTGGCTCTCAAGTTAAACCCCGCTCTCAAGTTAAACCAAAGAAACAACAGGTATTACACCCTCCGGTCGTGGCGCTTAAGCAGCCAGCAAAACCTGCTATGGTGTTAAAGCCCAAAGTGATTGTTGAACAAACTGCGATAAAATCTGCGGCTGTTGTAGAGCGTTATCAGCCTCCTGCAAAGAAGAAGTATTTTTCGCGCCAGCCGTCAGCGGATAATGCAGCACCAACAATGGTTTCAAGCGCATTAACCGCAAAAAGTACCTTGACCGCAGGTAGTCAGACTAAAAAACCAAAACGTAAAATCTATCAGTATCAACGTAATGGCGTGACCACTTTTTCAAATGTCGTGCCCACCACTGAGGACTTTGACGTTTTATTGTATGACTGCTTTGCCTGCCAAGTAGACTCGCAGCTTGATTGGCAGCGTATTCCCATATTTGTCTCTAAGCATAAACAGTTAGTCGAGGATGCTGCCAAACAATTTCAGTTAGATCCTGCGTTAATTCGGGCGGTGATCCATGCAGAATCAGCATTTAATGCCAAAGCGCACTCAAAGGTGGGGGCAATTGGATTAATGCAATTAATGCCTGCCACAGCCAAAGAGTTGGGCGTGACCGATGCTTATAACGTGCGGCAGAATATTCTGGGTGGTAGCCAATATTTAGCGTACTTACTTGAACGATTTGATAATGATATTGAGCTTGCCTGCGCCGCCTATAATGCTGGCCCAACAACCGTGACTAAGTACCAAGGAATCCCGCCATACCCAGAGACTCAAGCCTATGTTGAGCGGGTAAAAATCTTGCTAAAACGCTATCAAGCAGCATTAGCGAGCTAATAATCTAAAGATTTAAGAGGATGATATGAACAGGGATACACACACAATAACCATAAAAAAGTGCTATCAAGTTATTGGCGTACTATCGCTATTAAGCGTTAATATTGTTGGGTTTAATGCGATTGCAGCCCAGCAAAGTCATCTCGCGCCATCAGAAGAAGATCTGCGTTTATATGATATTGCCACAGCGCCGCAGGCTAAGCGTTTACGCACAGATGTAGAAACGCTGGTGAGCTTTGGCACTCGTCATACCTTATCTGAAACACAATCTGATACCCAAGGTATTGGCGCAGCAAGGCGCTGGATTAAAGCTGAATTTGAACGGATATCTGCTGATTGTGGTGGCTGTTTAGAAATTGTCATGGTGGGCGAAACGGTTAGTGGTAAACGCATTCCTGAACCCACTGAAGTGGTAAATGTATTTGCGATTCAGCGAGGCACAACAGATCCTAACCGCGTGGTAATGATGAGTGGTGATATTGACTCTCGGGTAACCGACCCGATGGATTTTACCTCGGTATCTCCGGGGGCCAATGATAATGCCTCTGGGGTTGCTGGCGCTTTAGAGGCCGCGCGAGTGCTGTCGAAATATCAATTCAATGGCACAATTGTTTATGCGGCGCTTTCAGGTGAAGAGCAAGGTTTATATGGCGGTGATGTGCTGATTAATTATGCTAAAAAGCATGACTGGCAAATCCAAGCGGTGTTGAACAATGACATGATTGGCAATATTGCTGGCATTAACGGGGTTATTAACAATTCTACTGTAAGAGTATTTTCTGAAGGGGTCAGAATTGCAGAAACTCCTGAGGAAGCCAAACAGCGTTATTTCAGCGGTGGCGAAAATGATTCCGCTTCACGTAATCTGGCACGAAAAATTAAATCCTTAGTTGATCAATACATGACTAACCTTGATGTGATGTTGGTATATCGTCTCGATCGCTTTGGCCGTGGCGGCCATCATTTACCGTTTAATAAAGCGGGTTACCCAGCTGTCAGAGTGATGGAAGCTAATGAGCATTATGATCGCCAGCATCAAGATATTCGCACTGAAAATGCTATTGAATATGGTGATGTGCTTGCTGGGGTGGATTTTGACTTTAATGCCAAGCTCACCGCACTTAATGCCATTAGTTTGGCTTCAATGGCGTGGGCACCAGAGCCGCCAAAAGGGGTGAACATCGAAGGTATTATGCAACCCGATACCAAACTGCAATGGCAGCCACAACCGAATAAGAATATATTAGGTTATCGGGTCTATTGGCGCTCAACCACAGAATCTGAATGGAGTCATAGTCGTTATGTTGGTAACGTGAATGAATTTATTATGAAAAATATGGTCATAGATAATTATGTCTACGGTGTTGCCAGTGTCGGCGACAACGGTAATACCAGTCCAGTGGTATTCCCTGGAGCGGCGGGCGCGTTCAATTAATAGATTTTTTTGATGTAAAAAAGGATTAGGATGAAGAAAAGGATTTTACTGGCAAGTTTATTGCTGCCAATGATGTTGAACACGGCTTGCTCATCATCAAGCGCCACCAATGCAGGCTGTGATTTTGTTCGCGGCACGGCAGAAAGTAATTCAGATAGACGTGAACGTGACTCGAGCCCGGGAGCAACTAGCAGTGATTCACATGATGGTGATATTTTAGTTGGTATTTTTACCGCCCTAATTGGGCTGGTTGTAAGACCTTTCAGCGACGATGGCGATGAGTGCATATAGTTTATATTGCATCAGTATTGGTATTACAAAAAAGCCCATGTAATTTTCATTACATGGGCTTTTTAGTGGCATTTCTTTACTAAAATTATCGCTAAAGATACCTGCTAAAAGCACCGAGAGAAATAAATTATTCAGGCACTTCTAACTTAACCACGGTTTTACCACCGCTTTGGCCAAGACAGCGCTCTAGGTAATCTAAGGTTTCTTTCGCGGTAGTATCTAGCTTCCATGGTGGGTTTATCACCCATAAGCCTGCTGCAGTCATACCAAATACATTATTATCAGGCGTAATTGATTGTTCAATCCGCAGCTGATTTTTTATACCACTATCAGCCAGTATTTTTAACATGGACTCAGTTTGAGCTCTATCAACCACCGGATACCACAGCATATAAACACCAGTAGCAAAGCGTTTGTGTGCTTTGATAATGGCATGGGCAACATCTTGATAATCGGTTTTCATTTCATAACTTGGATCAATCAAGGCAACCGCGCGGCGCTCAAGGGGAGGCACTGCAGCTATCAAACCTTTTAAGCCGTCACCTTTAACGACACGAACATGTCTGTCATCAGCAAACTGTTCATCAAGTGAAGCAAAATCAGTACCGTGTAACTCATGTAAAACCATGCGATCTTTTTCACGCATGTTCATATCAACAAAAGCAGGTGAACCCGGGTAAAAAGACAGTTCTTCCTCACCTTGGTTGAAGTGTTTTACATCGTCAATATACAGCTGCAAAGGCTCAGGTAAATCATCTTTACCCCAAAGCTTAGCTACGCCATCTAAATATTCGCCAGTTTTCTTTGAAAACTCATCAGTTAGTGAGTAACCGCCTGCACCCGCATGGCTATCGATATAGGCCATAGGCTTATCTTTTTTGTGCATCAATTTAAGTACTTGCAGCAACATAGTGTGCTTAAGTACATCGGCATAATTGCCAGCATGAAAACCGTGGCGGTAACTTAACATGAGAGTGTCCGAAAATTAATAAGCAGTCTAAGCTGCAAGATAGCTACATTATAGGGGCTAAGTCTAAGCAGGTATAGGTATTCACTGTTGCAGGCTTTTGGCATAATAGCCTTGAGTCTACTAAATATCTGGAAATACTTTTGCAAATACCGATTTTTTTTAATCAGCAATATCCGTCACTGGTTGATATCAGTGAGCGTTGGGGTTTTGAGTGGAGCAAAGAGGCGCAGTTTGAATTGCGTTTTGAGCACAACACCTTAAGCCTGCACAAACGTGATGAACCTAAATTAGATGGTATAAGTGTCGATTTTGTTTCAGGTGCTGTTGCTCACCGTCGTAAATTTGGTGGCGGCCGCGGCCAATCAATCGCCAAAGCGGTAGGCCTTAAACAAGGAGTAACCCCAACCGTGGTTGATGGCACCGCAGGTTTAGGCCGCGATGCTTTTGTGTTGGCTAGCCTAGGTTGCAAAGTGATTATGGTTGAGCGCCATCCTGTAGTAGCAGCGTTACTTGAAGATGGACTGCGCCGTGCTTATGAAGACGCTGAAATTGGTGAGTGGATGCGTGAGCGCATGAGTTTATTTCATGGATCGAGCCTTAGTGCCTTAGCTGATGCTGCTAAAACGACCGCGACAGAAATTGATGTGGTTTATTTAGACCCCATGTATCCCCACCGCGAAAAGTCAGCCTTGGTTAAAAAAGAAATGCGCGTATTCCAAACATTAGTGGGCGCAGACCTTGATGCCGATGGCCTATTGGCGCCAGCAATGGCATTAGCCACTAAGCGAGTGGCAGTAAAACGCCCTGATTACGCTGAAGATCTTGATGGAGTAAAACCGAGTATGGTTATTGCGACTAAGAAAAACCGCTTTGATGTCTATGTGAAAGCGGCAATGAAATAAAAAGGTGGCAGGCTAATGCCCCTTCTGACACAAATTATCGCTGAACCCATAAGCTGACATAACAAAACCCAGCTAGTGACACGTTATATTGATGGCACGACAAGCACGGAGACGTACCAATATGATGCACTGAACCGATTACTGAGTGTGACAGATAACAGCGGCGGATTAACGGGTTATAGTTATGATGAAAATGGAAATCGAACGTCACAACTCAATAGTAATAATACCAGTAGCACATACTCATACAGTAATCTAAATCAGCTGGTAAACGTGAGCCACTATAGCGCAACAGGCGCACTAATAGAGGTGTTTGATTATAGCTTGCATCCAACGGGTAGACGAATTGGGTTAACCCAGAGCAATGGCAGTACATCAACATATCGTTATGACAATTTATATCGCTTAGTTGGTGAAACCATTATCGATGCCGCATTAGGAGATACTAATAGCGAGTTTGTTTATGACAAAGTCGGTAATCGTTTATCACAAACCATCAATGGTGTTACCACAACTTATGTTTATGATACCAACGATCGACTGACGCAAGCGTTAACGCAAAGTGAACTCACTACATACAGTTACGATGACAACGGCAACACCACCGTTAAAAAAACCAGTGGTCCGCAAATTGATTATCTATACGATTTGCGTAACCGCATGGTGTCGCTAGATGCGACACAAGCTAATAACGGTGTTGTAGCACAGTACCAGTACAATATCGACGGTATTCGCACTAGCAAGGTTATCAATGGGCAGGCCGTTAATTACTTAGTCGACAATAACCAAGCTTATGCCCAAGTTATTGCAGAAACAAACGACCAAGGGAGTCGTTTAAAAACCTACCTTTATGGTGATGACTTAATCAGTCAAACCGACGCTCAAAATCAAACTAATACTTTCCACTACGATGGCCTCGGTTCAACCCGCAGTCTATCGGATGATTCTGGTGAGCAAAGTGACCAATACAATTATTTAGCCTTCGGAGAATTGCTCAATCAAACCGGCACTACGGACAATAATTATTTGTTCGCAGGTGAGCAGTATGATGCAGAACTAGACCAATATCACTTACGTGCAAGGTATTATGATCAAACCGTAGGTCGGATGTCTCAAATGGACACATGGCAAGGAGATGATGATAAGTCTATCTCATTGAACAAGTATTTGTACGGAAATTCTGATCCAGTAGCCTATGTGGATCCATCCGGACATACCAGCATAATGTCACTTAGTACAGGTATTAGTCGCTTCGGTTCTCTGAGCGCAATTGCTATTCCAAGCTATACAAATACATTGTTAGCGGCATCCGTAGGTGTTGGTTTAACATTCTTCTACAAAGAAATTACTTTTGTAATGAATGTAGATGCCGAGCATGCAGGTTCAGATTTAGACGAGGCAGAGAAACAAGCTGAATATGATAAAGCTAAAGACTTTTGTGATAATCAAAAACCCGAATCAGGAAGAAATGACTGTGCAACTCTTTCAAGTTTAATTGACCACGCTGAACAATGTTTGGATATGTATAAAGCTTGGGATGAAAAGTGGTATAAGGGGAGGCACCAAGAAAAGATTGATGGTTGGGGTAATCGTGTTAATAAACTTAAAAAAGAACATAGAAGAAGGTGTACAAATAAGTGAGTAGAAACATACCAACCGAAGCTCAGTGGGAAGAATGGCTAGGCGATATTGAAGTCGTTAGTGCGCATAAAACTTTTTTTGGGAAATCAAATGATGAGGTTCAAGTTGATTTTTATCGCTGTGTTCTGGAACGAGCTGATGAACTTCGCTTTATGCCAGATGAGCCTTTTCAATATTATATTCTAGGCTTTAGAGATTTTATTCTAGCAGGTAACTTTCAGCTATTTGATGCCGCAGATGCAGCAAGTAGTTTTTTGAAACTAGTTGAATATAGGCTAAGTAAAAAACCAGATAGTATAAAGCCTATCTGTGATGAGTTAATCCCAACAGTAAATTATGTAAGTAAGAATCAAAAGATGTTTGATGCAGATGTCGACATTTATGGTGATTTCTGCGAGTTAAAGATCAAGATTGAATTGCTTATAAAAGGAAGCTAGCTCTCAAGAAAGTCGTTAGGTACTGTATGTAGTGGCATAGTTAATTT